>NZ_FXAJ01000011.1 GCF_900177535.1 Priestia filamentosa | reverse complement strand
ATGATGACAACGAATGGGTCTCAAAACCCTAGTAACAGTGTAAAGGTCCTTTGGGGAATATTACTTACAACTATAGCTCTTGTTCTTCTCTATTCGGGGGGACTGCAGGCTCTTCAAAACACCATGATTATTGCAGCCCTTCCTTTTTCGATTGTTATGGCCTTAATGACGTTTAGTCTACTTAAAGCTCTTAACAAAGAAGCAAAAGAATTTGGTATTGGAAAGTTGAAAAAACGAAAATAAAAGTTTTAACGAATTAAAAAAAGTAGTATCATTCCTTATTAAGGAACGATACTACTTTTTTATTTACTTCTTTTGCTTTATCTCCTAGCCAAATGAGATGCCCCCAAGAATCAAGTAAACAAAGCTCCGATTGATTAATTTGGCTATGTGCAAAATGCGCATGTTCCAAAGGTACAGCATTATCATTCTTACTATGCATAATTAAAGTCGGACAGGTAACAGCCTGTAACGTAGTAGGGGAAAGTTTATTGACTTGTATGAGATCAATAAGAAACCCATGTCGTGAACGATAATGGTTATTCATTCTACGTACAGATTCAATACTCTCCTTATCAATTTGAAGCATCACATCGCTAGAAGAAAGCTTACTAAACGAAGGAATGAAGCGTTTAAATGTAAAAGTAGGAAAATAGTTATTGAGACAAGCAATTAACTTCCATGTTAATTGCTCAAAAGAAGGATGGAATATGACTTGTGCAGCTTTATATTCCTTGTCTTTTTTAGTCAGCCATTCTTTTGTTACCGCACTTTGTAAGGTTAGGCTTAAAGTTCGTTCAGGAAAATGAGCTGCAAAACTAATTCCACTAGGACCACCGGCAGACACAGCAAGGATATGAATTTTGTCGATGCCCAAATGATCTAATAATCTCGCATAAAACTTAGAAGTCGTGGACAGACTATCCGCAATCTCTTTAGAAGTACGCCCATATCCCGGTCTAGAGGGAGTAATCAAAGAAAAACCTTCTTTAACAAGGTCTGCATATCCTAATTCTTCATAACAATTGGAATGCCCACCATGAAACATGAGGATAGGTACCCCATTTCCTATCACTGAATATTCAATAATCCTATCATCAACCGTAATAGTATTTACTTCTCGATTCAAGAAAACTCACCAACGTCCTTTATTTACTTAACATGTTATCTATTAGCATCCCTTATACAAAATCAGTTTACATAAAGCTTATGGAAGTCGGTCTTATAAGAAGATAAAACAAGCATCCTTAAATCTGCTTGTTGTTTTTTGAAATTCCATAAGCTCTCAACGATTTATCTCTATTAATTAATCTAATATGTGATTCACATATAGTCTCGCATTAACTACATCTAAAGAGGTTTCCTCTCTAACAAATTTTATAATTTGAATACGTGTTTTCCCTTCTTTAGACATATTAAAAATTTGTCTTTCCAAATGCCCATCTCTCGTTGTCTGCAACTCTACAAACCGTTCCTCTTGAAGTTTTCTCACTTTTTTTTGTAAAGTTAAGATATACATGACTAAAAAAGCAATAATGAGTAAGAGAGAGCCTTCATATAACATGAAAATATCACCTCCAACTTCATCCAAAGAATAGTTATTATACGTACAGACTATATGAAAGTTACATAAAATCCATTCAAAAAAGTAAAAAGCATAAATCCGTTGATCAACAAATTTATGCTTTTTACTTTTTATTGGGAGTTCTATTCCTTGACTAAATAATATTTTGTTACTTAAATGATTGGTTTAATGTGTAATTGAACCAGTTGAAAGGTAAAAAATTATAAAAATATTCATACCACCCATTATAATTAGGATTGCATAAACCACTTTTCTCCATAACTTACCTATGAAATATAGATTCACTAAAACATAATATATAAAAGTACTCCCCACAATAAAAAGTAAAAACTCTTTAATTTCGTATGTAGAATGTGGAGGATTTGTGATAATGGTTAATGCTAACCCTCCAAAAATGAGGAATCCTATTATATTTAATAATTTTCTTAAATTAACCTCTTTTTTTGATTTAATTTCAACGTTTTGATTTGGTTGAAGTTTAGTCTCCAAAAAAACACATCCTATCTCATTAGACTTTATTAAAATTATACGAACCATTTGAATAACTGTTTCACAGACAGGAAGATGAATGCAATAATTTATATATGTTTATTTTGGTTACAGCAACTAATATACTCATGATAATTGCTTCTTATATTCAAGAATTACTCTTATCTGTACTTCATCAAAGCTTAACCTACATAGTGTATAATTCTAGAAAACGGTTCAGACTACTAACATATCCTACGTATGTAAAAACCCTTTGCTAATGCTAAGCAAAAGGTATATTGTATTACAGGAAATTTAATATCAATTAGTTACCATAATGTTGATTATAGTCATATATAAAAACACCTAACCATCCCTTTAGGTGTTTTTTCTTTAATCATTATTTTCTCATAAGCAACATTCTTTCTAAAATCCATCTAACTACTAAAGAAACCAAGGTAAAACCAAAAAAAGAAAGCCAGTGAGGAAGTTTATTTTGCTCATATATATCTATCCATATAAACAGGGGTTCAATAACGTAAGAAAATAAAAATGAAACGATAATAATATATAGAATGTATCTCGTCCAGGTCTTCCCATAGTAATAAGCTAAACTGAACATAACCGGGATGACCGTCAAGTCAGCAGGAAATAAAGGTGGTGTCGTAAAAATTAATTTAGTGGGGTATTCCCACCACAACATTGCCGTCCCGATTATATCTAAAACACAGGAAATGATACCCATCAACATAGCAAATGCAAATACCTGTAGACGATTTTCTCTTTTAATGAGATAACCCCATGTAATCCAGGGGAAAATAGCAGCTATAAGTAGCAACCACCATTGCCAGGTGAATAGGTCACTCTGAATCCAATTTTGATATCCAACCTCTTTTAATTGCCTGCGGATACCTTCTATTTCATCATAGGAAGAATATTTCATGATACTCTGTCCCCCCTCACTACACATCCTCCGAAGATACTTTTTAAGCGTTAAATCCGCACGATCAGGACGTTTCTCCTTTAATTTTTGCAACCCCTAGAGCTAGATTATCCCAAAGTAGTTTTTCCACTTGTTCGTTTTGACTCTCTTCACACTCAACAATTAAAATAACTTCTGATACTCTTCCTTTTAAGATTTTCTCTTTTTTCATACGTCTCTTCTGAAAAATAAGGTCAAATAGAAAACCAAGAAAGAAACCAAATCCTGCACCAATTAACCCCCAATAGATAGGACCCCAATCTAATACAAACCCTCTACTTGCCCCAATGGTTGAAAAAATCACAGCAAGAAATAAACCAGTCTGAGTTAAGGAGACACCATCTGATCGATGGAGGGTATCAAATAGCTTTCTTTCCTCGGCACGACTATCTAAAGGAACGGCAAATATATTCTGAATGCCCTTCTCCTCGAGTTGACTTATAACCATTTCAAGAAATGTTGAATGCTCAAATGTCGCAAAGATTTGCAATTATTTCACCTTCTGTCCTGTTATGATTTTAAAATGTGAAGATTGGTAATGAGTTTCTAGATACCGTCTCTGTTCTTTTTTAAATAATTTATTATTTTCAACTGTATTGGTATAAGCATCGTAAACGGTAAAAAAGTAGTAGGAGGGGATGTATAATAGCCATTGTGCTTCAAGTACTTGTTTTGATTTTTCAACATTTCCAATAATGAGATAATGAATCCCCTCTAGAAAGTGTGAATAATAAACAAAAATAACGGTCCATGTAAGAGTAAAAAAGGCTAGTATAATTCTATTAAGATAAAGTTGCCCCATGCTAGGAATGGTGAAAGCCCATAAAGTAGCGATTAAAGGATTTCGCTTTTCTAAATAGTTCACGCCGGCTGGATTAATGGTAAAACTATTGAATGGAGCATTTTCTCCATCTGCAAGTATATAAAGTTTATTTAACTCTACAGCTGTTCGATGACTGTCCCAAATGGCAAAGAGATAAATGGGAATATACAAATACAATAATCTTATATCTAAAACAGCCTTAGCCGCCTCAATTTGGCCTGTAAATGAATAGACCATGGCTAAATTAAGGTGAGTTTGTTGGTTTATGAAAACCTCCCATAAAACGAGTAACATTCCCCTTAAATATTTTTCTAGTAGAAGGTGTCCAAAACCAGGGAAAGCTACGGACCATAGAGTTATGATATAAGGATTTCTTCTGTGAATGGTGACTACGCCAAAGGAGTTTACATCAGCTCTATAACGGCGGAATTTATTAGTATTCTGGAAATTTTTCATTGTTTCCCCTCCCTTCTTCCATTTGTTGATCAGAATTCTAATTATGATTAGTATGGCCATACTTTCATTCTAGTATTCTTGTAGATTAACTTTTATTTTATTAGGGAGAAAGTAAAATTTAGAATATGAAATAATATCCTAATATTTCAAAAACCTTTGTTTATCCGTAGTAAAGAATTCTTTTTTACTACTGGACATTTGAGATAAACTAGTTAACATAAGATACGTTCTAGGAAGTAAAAAAGCGTAAGCCCTTTGAGTGACAAGGGGTTTACGCTTTTTCTTTTCATACAGTTATTTATAATTTTACGGATGATTTGGTTTTATTTCTTAATACCTTATCACCTTTATACATTGTAAAGCAACATATGTCGTGTTACAATGTGTAAAGGTGATAAAAATGGATAAAGAGTTATTAAAAGGAAGTATAGATATTTTACTTCTTTCCATCATTTCAGAACATGATACTTACGGATATGAGATTATACAAAAACTAAAAAAGGAGAGTGACGACTGGTATTCTATGAGCCAAGGGACACTCTATCCAGCGCTAAGACGTTTAGAGCAAAGAGAATATATTGAATCTTATTGGTGTGAAACAGATACCGGAATGAAACGAAAATATTATCGCATTATGACACAAGGAAGATCTGTTTTACAACAAAAGTTAAATGCTTGGGATAAAATTACTTCCTTAATTAATACCTGCCGAAAAGGAGTGCGTCATGAAGGAATTTGATACATATATTGAAGCTATTCTTAAGGAATCAAAACTATCGGCTATTGAGCAGGGAGAATT
The DNA here is from genome assembly GCF_900177535.1 of Priestia filamentosa. NCBI lineage: Bacteria > Bacillati > Bacillota > Bacilli > Caryophanales > Bacillaceae > Priestia > Priestia filamentosa. The sequence continues at coordinate 79,766 of NZ_FXAJ01000011.1, read as the reverse complement.
GTATTTGGAATTACATGATCATTTAACAAATTTAAAAAAAGAATATATGGAGCAAGGATTAACTGAGGAAGAGGCCGTACAAATAGCCATAAAAAGCTTTGGAGAACCTAATCAGCTAGGTCACGAAATATATAAAACAGAACTACCCTTTCAAAAGTATATACCCTTTATTTTCTGGGGTGTTTTTATTCCCTATGCTGCAAGTATTGTCTGGTTTTTTCTAATTAATGATCGGGTTCTTTACTTCAACGGGTTTGATTATGCAGGCGCAACGACTGATATACAGGCTAACTTTTCTACTATAAAAATCATAGGTATTGATTATTACCTCCACTCTAATCTTAATCTTATTCCTTTTAAAACTATTATGATGTATGTAACAAACTTTGATCACTATAGTTCAATTCATACTTGGTATTCCAATACTATAGGAAATGTAATTCCTTTTATTCCATTTGGTTTTCTTGCTCCTTTACTCTTTAAGAGAGCTGCTTATTTTAAGACAGGTTTTCTTCTATTTATTACCCCTATTCTAGGTATTGAAATCATACAATTTCTTTCATTAACAGGGGTTTTTGATATTGACGATATTATTTTAAATATGATGGGTGTTTGTATAGGTTACTTGATTTGGAATTTAACCAAGAAAGTCTATGTAAACAAGAGGGAAAATCGCACTTTAAAGACAGTATAGAATAGATAAAAAGGAATTGTGTAAATGGCAATTCCTTTTTTTATTTATCTTATGTTTACATAAAACGCATTCTAGATAGTTATGGAGAAGTAAACAGGTTATAGTATCTTCAGTTATGGTATTATACTACATATTAGTTAATACAAACTAAAATAACAGTGAAGGAGAATAAAAAATTAAATCCGTTATTCAAAGAAGATTTAAAGAAATATTTGTTATTATATTTATCTTATTATTTGTAACTTCCATTCTAATTAATTGTTATCATTATTTTAACAGTAAAGAGATACAAAACTTCAGCTCACACTGTTATGAAAACGACGGTGAAGTCATATTAGAAATACATAATCCGATTACCAGCCAATATTCCTTTGAATGTAAATAAACTAGGAACTTTGTTACTTCGGCTTCTCAAAGGGTACGATTTGCGATATACTTACACCTCATTTGTTACTAAATACATCCTTTTTTGTAAGGTTAAAGTGGGGGTTACTATGTATTTATTATTGCTTATCATTTTATCAACCATTGTTGGTTATCTTTTATTTCTTTTTGGACCTTTAATTGGAGGGATCGTTGCCTTTGGAATTATAGTAGGCTGCTTACTTAGAGGACTATATTTATTGGAAGATATAAGACAAAGAATTTCAAAAACATCTCCAAAACCAAATAAAGTGGAAATGGCTTATAACAATTATTTAAAAGAAAAAAGATAAAACATGTTCCAAGTAGTAAAAAAGCGCCAACCTGTTTAATAAAAACAAGTTGGCGCTTTTTCTCTATTATGAGCGAGCATAGCTCCCCTATCCATTAATCTCCTTTTAAATCCATAAAAAGTGAACACAAGCAAAAAGTTCGTAAAGTGGACGTTCATAAAAGTTTACTTTTACGGATATTTCTTTTTGATAAGAAATCTAGCCTTTCCTGTGTTCGTTTAAGTTTAAAATCAAATTACGAACGTCCTCTAAAACACAAGCACTTTTACGGACATTTCTGACAGGATAATAGTTATATAGATGCAAAAAAGTAAATAAATACAAAATACAAAATTTGGATACATATGAGTAAGTAACCAAGATCAAAATGAAGGTCGTCAACTTCACCAAATGGGTCAATATGGAATTTAGCCTTGTAACATTTTCATTGGTAAGCAACATAGAAAAAAATTCAATTAGGAACATTATCAGTTGATGAAACGGATAATTTGTAAAGATGATATTCTTTATATTCATTCTCTAGATCGCTTTGGGTGTAATAAGGAATAAATTTCAAAATAACGTAATTTAATTACAAAAGAAGTTGAGACAGGCATCGTGGTCTTGGATATGCCGTTGTTGGGTACCACTCAGTATAAGGATAGTTTGGGAACTTTTATTGCAGATTTAGTCTTGCAAATTCTTCGTGGATGGCAGAAGAGGAAAGAGATTGTATTCGGAACCGTCAGCGCGAAAGCATTGATGCTGCATTGAAAAATGGTATATCGTTTGGACAGCCTAAGGCTCAGGTTAACTAAAATTTGTAGAGATTCATAATTAATGGATAAATAGGGAGTTCACAGCTGTGCAGGCTATGAAAGAAGCCAATATTAAAAGGACAGATTTTTATAGAACTGGCAAAGGCACATAAAGATACTCTTAATCAGAAATAATGTATAATTTAATTTATAGTAATAAAAATTGTCAGATTAAACTTTTAGATTCGGTTAATGAAAATAAAAGGTATCATAATACATTTAATGGAAATAAACTAAAATCACCCATATTCATTGCCTATGAAGAGAATAAAGCTAACTAATCCCTTAATTTGTAAATTTTATAAAACTAGCTATTATAAGGAGAATAAAATGAACGTAAGAGAGTTGGAAGCGATACTTGATAAGTTTAATTCCTTTCCCGAATTCACAGAAGAGGAAAATAAGAAGTATCAGGATGAAATTAGTCAACTTCGAGAGAATGACGCTGATATAGTTAAGGATAAAAAGAAATATGAGCGACTTGGGAAAACTGGATGGATAGCGCTTCCTATCACTATAGCAGCACAACCTATACTATTTTCATTTAATTCACCATCATGGGTTTCCTTTATACCTTGGATAGTACTTTGTTTTTCCCTAGCTTGCACAGTTGAAGTATTTCGTAAGGTGAGAGAAGGAAAGAAAAAACGCAAACAATATATCTTGAATAGAATTAAGAATAGTAATATCTTAAATGAAAATCGCAAAGAAAATTTCTTGAAATTTATTGAGGATAAAAAGGAAGATCCTCTTTTTGAGTTTAGTCGTTTTATAATGGAAGAAATAACAAAGGAACGACTTGATAAATAATAATGCTTCATTTGCCTAGATATATTGTTTTTAAGTACTTTTTATTAAAAATACAGAATGTCAACTTTTATATAGATGATAAGCTTTATTTCACTCATTTTAATAATAATTCCCGATTATATTATACTAAAAGACAAAAAATAAAGATAATTTATTAGTAAAATGGTAATATATAATCAGGTGTGAAGAAAGTTCCTCCTGTTCCGTATATATCCTGAATATACGAGGGGGAATTATGTTGATTAATGATAAACAAAGTACGACTAAATTAGAAAATAAGCAACAGATTAGCAATGAAAAGCTTACGAGAGTTGAAAGACGATCAAGGGCAAAAAGAGAAAATACTAAGGGGAAACTGGAACTTTTTATACAGTTTTCAAGGGCTCTATCAGACTTCGGAACCGGATTTCAAAAGGTTATTTTTACATCAATCTTACTTAGCTTGGTTTTAATATTGGGCTTTCTAGGAATGACTGGTCAGTTGAATTCAGAACAATTAGTATACTTCTCAAAAGCAATAATTAAATTTGCAATTGATTCCATGCAATCTTAACCCAAACATTTCAGTCATTTGAGCCCTAAACATTAAGTTGGAGAAAGGATAGGCTGTCCTGGATCCACACATCTAAATGTCTTTAGAAAATTATTAGTATGCGGGATAGGCAATACTTTTTTCTTTTGTTTACGGTGATTATGGTATAGAAAGAAAAAAAGAGAAGTGCAGGCTGGCGGGCCTGACACTTCTCTTTTTTTCATACAAAATTTTAAATTTAATATTATAGTTTGTTACCCATCTTGTTACCTATAGTGTTGCAAATTATAGATCATAATCGTTCATAAAATTATAGAATTAAATTATCCTGACTTGGACCCGAGCATAATTTATATTCGCGCGAACATGAAAAAAGTAATTTTGCGAACTATTAGAGTCCATACATTTCATCTAGATTTTATACCTCCCTTATTATCAATTTGTTGTTTTCCATTGATAGATACTGTTATTAGAATCTGTTAGTTGTGGCTAGCAACTATATAAAGTACCCTGAAATACAAATCTGACGAGGTTTTAAATCTTGATTAATTCACAACATTTCTTACTAAATTAGAAACTTTATTTTAACATAAAAATCAAAAAATATAAATATGAATATATAAAATGTAAAATTAAGAGGTATGAGAAGTAATAAGGGTAAAAGTTTAATTTTCATATTAAAGTCTTTTTTCCTTCTACAACAAAATACAGTTTATTAATTATCAGACAGCAAGGAAAATATTGAAAAGTAACCCTAATTAAAATTAGAGGGCTCCTTTCCTATATAAGTTCGTTATTAAGAAACCTAGTTTCTCTTATATAGTATCCAGGAATTCATCAATAGTTATTTGTTCATCGTCATTAAAAGTATTCTGGCCAGTCTCTAAAAACCTTTCTGAAAGTAGAAATGTACGAACCGTTTTCATTCCTTTTTCATCTACACTTTCAAAAAAATAATTTTGTTGATTTATACTTATATCTATACCCATTGGAATAATTTGATCTATAATCTCTCGTACATAATCATGTACCCAACGTTTCATTTTCTTTTTAAATTTAGAAGGGAGTTTTTCCCATACGGGATTAATCTTCTCACATACTAAAGTGCTACTAAAAGAAAATTGCTGTGGCCCTATATTCTTACCTATAATACCTCTTAGAGCATTACGAACTTGAACTTGTAATATCTCTTTATTTTCTTTTTCTAATTGTCCATTTATATCAACGGGAATCATATAGATTAAAGGATTATTCCCAAATAATACTTTTTCATTCAAAACCTTAATCCGTTTTAACATCCCATTTTCCCTAACTGTTAAATGTACACCTTCATGACTAATACCAATTCCAAAAGTATCATGCTCTATAACATGTCCTAAAACTTCTTTTACTGTCTTGCTAATAGATTGAAGTGTATGAAACATCTCTTGTTCATCATTTTGCTTTACTCCATATATCACCTTTGTATCAATTTCTGATTTATTTTCAAGGGCAAAAACCTCTTTTAAATAGTTTGGAGTTAAACTCATATATCCTGCTGCTTGTTTTGTCCCATGATGGCTCCAATCTACATGAAAATTTTGCACCTTACATTCAATTAGTAAATATTCTTTTCTTTCTTCGTTATATAATATAACTTCTGGCGTTACTAATTTTTTAGGTTCAAAGTTTTCTTTAAATCTCTTAACACTTCTAGGTTCAACTGGAATACTCTTCTCTATTTGATTTATTGTGTACCCTTTCTTATAAAAGTAAGGATATAAGTTTGTACCCTCAGGATAAGGTAGACTTAGATGGACTAATAAATTCAATTGAAATAACGGAGTCAGTTCTGGTCTCATGATGATTGTCCCCCAATTACTTCATCCAAAATCCTTTCATAAGGTATATCTCCAATATAGACATTGATTTCCGGGTCCAAGAACCTTTGAATATTAGTTACTAATCTATGGATAGTGTTTCCACATGTTCCCTTAGGTAAAAATAGTATAAACTCCGTTGTACTAAGGTCCAACATGACATTTTGCCACAAATGAAGATCAACTCCATAAATATGTACGTGTTCCTCACTAAATCTTTTTATTTCTCCATAAATCTTAAATGGTTCCCTTCCCTTTGGAAAAGTACTTTCTACAAAATTGTTAAATACATGACATCTTAAAGGTTTATTAAATTTTATTGTCACAGGACTAGCTTTAAATGAGGTACCATTTAGATTATTGTTTATTTCGTTAGCTTCTATCCAAACTTTTTTTTCTAATCTTTCGGTCATTTCTTGATATACCTTAACAACTTCTCTCAATTGCACTCGGTGGTCAGTAAAACTATCAGAACGGTTAGTGAATTTTCCATTTTGATAGACATCGTGACCACCTCTCCCCACATTACTAGGAAAACGTAAACTTCCGACAGAATAGAAAGAAGAGAAATATTGCCTTACGCCATCTAGTTTTTCTACAATCCCTCCTAATTCCTCTACTAATGATACAGAGGATACCTTGTGCTCCTGTATTCCATTATTCTCAAGATGATCTTGTTCAAACATAGCATTAAATTCAAATTTCATTCTAGTAAAACGCTGGGAATGATGATAGGAGGTTATATCATTTAGAAATTTATCAAACATTTTTCCAGATATCCATAAAGAATCTAAAATTGTAGAATTCTTTACGTACGATAGAGTTAGGCGATCCGAAAATTTGGATGGCTCAGTAGTATAAAGCGTACTAAAACGTGAATTTATTTGTTCAATAAAGCCTATGGGTTTATCATGCTCGTGTAGAATAAAGAGTTCTTCATCAATTTGCTCCACTGAGTGTTTAGTATCAGTAAATAAAGTATTTATACTGGTTTCTTCTCTATGTATCTTTCCATTGTTATATAAATTTTCATCAAATGTTTCAAATACATAAGATTTTAAAAGTGTATTTTTTACTTTTAAACTATCAATTTGTTCTTTAGTATTATGGGAATATTCATCTAGGTATGAAAAGATACTTTCTCTATTTTTCCAATTAGTATTCAAACTTACACTTCCTTCATATTTATTTCATACAAAAAAAGACCCTCCTCATGAAAACATGAAGAGGGTCTTTTCGGGAACTATGCGCTCAATTGCGCGGAGTGCTCAGACTCAATGTTCCCAACATCGAATGCGCTCAGTCGCGCGGTGCGCTAAGGCACAACATAGTATATTATCTATGCTAAATATACTACATATTCCATCTATCATGCAAGAATTTTATATTTATTCTGCAAAAGGAACTGTCTCTTTATCCAATTGTTTTCTTAAAAATTCATTTTCTTCTTCTAAATCAATAACTTTTTTCCGTTCTTTATCTAGTTCATCTTCTAATTTTTTAAACTGTTTAAAGGTAGTAGGTAAGAAATATTCCATAATTGTCAAATCAATTTTGTCTAATACTTCTGTTCTTACCTTTGCCTTCCTACCTTTATAGTCATATTGATATAGTACCCTGTTTTTATCCACCCCACGAATAGCCTCTAAACAAATACCACTACCATGATGAAGTCCGTCAGATGAATCTACATCAATATGTAAGGGGTCATTATCATTATATTTAGTAGAAGAGATAGGAGCTACTAATAATTGCCCTCTGTTATTATCATATAATACTACTGCAGGGTGTAAAAATGTTAATTCCTTATTAAAGTGCCCAAAAAGCTCCACTTCAATTATATGTCCTCTAGACAAGTTTCTTGTGAAGCGACGTTCTATGCTTTTCTTTTGATCCTGCACATATCTTTCAAGACCGATTAGCCAACGGCTTCCGTACTTTTGATCTTTTGCCATAATGACATTAAATAATTCTGATAATAATGAATTAGTGTCTTTTACTATGTTTATATCATGATGCATTTTTGGAATATCACCAGTTGATATTCCTCTTAGATCTTTTAATCTCTTTTTATAGTTATATATTAGCAAATTGATCTCCCCTACCTTAAATATGAAAAAATTCAAAACTTATCTATTATAAATAATAATAAGATGACCAGGAATATAATTCAAGCTATAGAAGAGATGTTTAAATTACATATAGAATATAGAATATGTATTTATTTTTAAAATTTTCCCTATATCCAGCAACATGTCACACGAGTTATCAAAAAAGCTTGAACCCTTTAAAAAGAAGGGGATTTGCTCTTTTTTACCTAAGCTACATTACCTTGGACCACATTCTACTAAATTAAAGATCTTTATAAAGCACTTTCAAATCTAGGAAGACCTGCTTCTCAAAAAGCTATCCTTTTAAGAAAGTTCATCCCTTTTGCTACAAAACCCTTTGTTAATTTAATATAATAACGCTTACCAACTCCCTCTGCCTGGTCTATTGAAATTATTTAATTGCGAATCTTATGGATATCCCCCCTACAACGTTCAAAACCTTCTTCATCTATACAATTCTACATTTTATAACCAGATAACTTCATATTTTTCATACTAATGAGATTGATAAAATAATTGGCCATTATCCCAGCCCCAACCAATTTTTTGGTACAATAAGGGGAAAACAGGAGTTGAAAGTATGTGAGTATACCCTATAGAAGATATTTCAAAAGAAATAGACCTAATATAAAACAGGAGGAAGAGGTCCCTATATATTCATCTTTAAAGGATGCCTCAGTAGTCGTTTTAATTTTAACGGGACTAACCTATCTCTTAGGCTTTGCCTTTAAACAGGGTTATCTCTTTTATTATGGAATACATGATTTAATGCTAAATAATATAGAAATTTATTATATCGCCAATTCCTTTATTTCTATATTTTTTCTCATAACAGCATTTATTGCATTATATTCATTTATCAAGATTATATTTTCCAGCTTAAGGGATGAGGGTTTCGTATATCAGTTTTTTGTTAAGATGTTTTTTACTTCCTATGCTAGCCTTGGTTTGTTGTGGTACACATTTAACAAGGAAATTTCTGATACTGCATCTTGGACTATATATATACTAATTGGCATTATTGGAATTTTAGATTGGCTATTAGGGAATAAATCAGTTTTGTATAGGAATATTGTAAACCCCATTAAGAAGCCCTTGCTTAAATTTATCATTTTTGTTAAAACCGATAAACGTTGGAAATCTACCATTTTAATACCTTCAATAGTCATAGTTTTATTTATTTTTTATCGACATGGACAAACGCAAGCAGCCCAGAGGGAGAACTACTTGATAATAAATAATAAATCGGTGAATTTAGCTGTTATTATTCAAAGTGGAGATAATGTATTAGTAGCGCCAGTAGATTTAAGCAAGAAGGTCCTAACCCCTAATTATCGCATTATTGAATTAAAATCTTCTTTAGATAAACAGATTGTACTTAAATCCATCCATATTAAAGGTGGTTTAAAAGTGCAAAAACCAGTGGTTAAGTAAGGTATCTGAGCTTTTCTATATGAATAATAATTAAAAGACGAGTACAATAAAGGCTAAGCTATCAATTTATAAAATCGTGGTTTTCTGTATAGAACCTTTTCAAGGAATAAACATCTTTATTCCTGGTGTGAATTGAAGGAAAGTCTCTGGGTCTTCTTGGAACAAAAATCTGCTTCTGTCTTTCTCCACATAATGTCACCATTAGTAATGGTAAAACGGTCATTGATTTCACAATAATGTTCTTCATAAAAACTTTCCTCTTTTTATATTTTTATAGGAATGAAAAAGCCACCTTCCATTGAGAGTAAAGGCTTTATTTAGATAAAATAAAGGAACAGCACACAGAATACTAAAGAAGGTGTTTTTATGAAAAAAGTTGTTGCGGCAATCATAAAATACAGAGATCAAATATTAATTGCTCAAAGAAATTCAAAAGATCATTTAGCAGGTAAGTGGGAGTTCCCTGGCGGCAAGTTGGAACCTGGTGAAACACCTGAGGAATGTCTAGTAAGGGAGATAAGAGAAGAGTTAAGAATAGATGTAGAAATTGGTTCTTTTTATGACGATAATGTATATGGCTCTAAAGATCAGGTTATTCATCTATTATTCTATTGGGCGGCGGTCATGAATGGTAAGGTCACAGCAGTTGTTCATGATGACATAAAATGGATCGCTATAAAAGATTTAGCAAGGTTTGATTTTGCTCCTGCTGATATTCCCATAGTAAAAAGACTGGAGAGAGAGAATATATGAGCTTCGAGCATGGATTACAACCCTCTGAGGTTTTAACAAATCAGGAACTAATGAATACATTTAAGTGTGCAATGGCAGGAGGAATGAGATTTTCACACCGTACCAATGCCTTAGTTCTCATTTCTGATCATACGAAGTCTTTGTATGATGATCGTTGGATTAACAATGTGTTTCACTATACAGGGATGGGGCAAGTAGGAAATCAAAGTTTAGATTATAGTCAAAACAAGAAGCTATATCAATCAACTCATACGAATGTGACTGTTTATTTATTTGAAGTATTTACGCAGAATCAATATGTTTTCCAAGGTGAGGTTTACTTGTCAGGTAATCCTTATCAGGAGGAACAACTCGACAGAAACAACGAGCTTCGACTTGTTTGGGTGTTTCCTTTAAGTTTAAAGAACGAACACAATGAGATAGTGATTCCAACAGAATTTTTTGAATCCAGAGAGAGGATTCAAGAGAGAAAAGCAAAAAAGCTGACACAAGACGAGTTAATGAAAAGAGCTTCACGTGCTTCTCATAAACCTGGTTCTCGAATGGTTGTTACGAAGGGATATGAAAGAGATGTGTATGTTTCAGAGTATGCCAAAAGAAGAGCAAATGGGATGTGTCAATTATGCGAAGAACCTGCTCCGTTTCATACTAAGAAGGGTGATCCCTATTTAGAAACCCATCACATTGAATGGTTATCTAAAGGTGGAGAAGATACGATTGAGAATACGGTTGCGTTGTGTCCTAACTGTCATCGCAGAATGCATTCTTTAAATGCAAAAAAGGATGTAGAAAAGTTAAAAGTAGTTGCATCTAAAAGCTAAATAAAAAGAGCAAACTCCCTATCGTTAGAGTTTGCTCTTTTCGTTTCTTTATATAATCTTGTTTGCCCAACAAACATCCTTTTTCAAGTACATCAAAAACATACATTTATGACACATAGATTTTAATACAAGTTTTGAGACAGAAATAAGGCCTGGTTAAGATGAAATTTAATTGATTGTAGGCATGTCTCAAAAACCATGGTTTTTGGGATAGTATTAAACTTATTTTAGAGTAATAGTATCAGTACGTTCGAGATTGAGTGATTAATTACAATTATTTTAAAGTTTTTGCACCAGAATTATTATAAAAAACTTGATTAGCATTTTACTAATCAAGGTCAAAAACCTAAAAGTTAATATCACTTTGTAAATATTGGTGTTCCTTGTTTAGAAAGTCATTAAACAAGTTTATCAACCTAAGTACATTCTCTTCCCTTGAGTATTTTGAAAGATCAAAGTCGGCTTTTGGAGGTAAATAATTAATAAAGCTATCCATATCCTCCGGATAATTAAAATCAGCATAAACCCCAGCAATTCTGTTTAATAACTTCTCAAAATCATCTTGATGTTTTATTTTTAAACAAGCCAGTATACCGAATCTCCATTTTCTTTTTTCAAATTGCCAACCATTCGCGTCTAGGTTCAAATCATTAATATGTAACTCCTTTAATATATTTACTAGTAAACTCTTGTAATCAACATCATCCCCACCCCAAGCTAGCTGAATAACATACTGATTTTCAGTTTCTGGACGGTCAGTTAAAAATTCAACTGCATAATTAGTTATATCACTATATTTTATTAAATCAAGTTCTAATCCCATATATAGTGTTCTCCAATCATACTTTATTTTGTTTTGCTTGAAGGTATCTACACAAATATCCATTTAAACCACCTTAATCTTATAATCTTTGATGTTATTTCTAATTCTGCTTACCCTAATGGATTATTACTCAAATATGATATTTTTCAATTACACAAATCAACAAAAAAACCCTGAAAGGCTTATGCCAATCAAGGTCTCTTCCATAACTACTAAGACTCGAAAGCTGTTTTTTCTGGAAATACACCACCTTCTCTTACCAAGCAAACCGCCAATTTTTGAGCAGCTCGATCAAAATAAAACTTAGAGGGGATATTTTGATCTGGTAAACTTTCTAACTCTGAAAACTTCCTAGTTACTTTATTTAACTCAATTTTACCCATAACCTCTTCATTAGGTCCAAATTTGTAAACCACAGTTTCATCATTTTCATATTCCTTTAATAATAGAACGTATGAAGCCAATTTTATTCCTCCTCTGGTGGATACCATGGACGCCCAGATTCTACTGTTTTATCATGTGCCGTCCTATAGTCCGTTTTAAATATTCCTTCAAATTTTGATTCAAAAAGTTCATGATTTAATAAATCAATATCATTTTTCTTGTAAGTTCCTTTTTGGAGCCTTTCCCAAGCTTGTCCAATTGCATAATCTGGATCAAAGCGTCCAACCCCATGTTCTTTTACGTGCTCTTTGATAAATAAATGATCCTTAATTCTTTGTACCCTCTCCTCGGTCATTCCTGTATTTTTAGCAATAGCCGGAACATCAGTTTTGGATTTTCTAAAAGATTCGTACATCTCATCTGCTTTGTCAAGTTGCTTTAGATATTCATCAATTGAAAGTTCCCTACCACCAGTCTGAGCAGGCCCCATACCATTAGTTTTTTTAGGCGTATGCTGCTTTACCTCACTGGTTTTCTTATTCCACTTTAAGTGGGTCTGTTCGCTTAATAGTTTACCTTTGAGAATCATTTTAGTGCCATTTCCTATAACCTTAGTATATCCAGCGCCAATAACACTAGCAGTCGCGATAGCGCGGTCTGTTGCATCTAATTTCTTTTCCGTAAAGTATTGTTTTCCAGTACGGGCTTCATCGGCGGCTTTCAAGTTACCATAAAAGGGAAGAAAGTCGCCTACAAAAGAAGCTACTTGTCCATTGGTTAACTTTGTATCAAGAAATTGTCGCTTCATTGGATCTTTAATGTTTTTATCTTGAGCTACTCCCATTCCCCATAGCAAGGCATCAGGGCTAGGCTGCTTATGATTTTTAACCGCCTCTAAGATTTCTGCTTCATAGTTATCCTTAACTTTTATCTTCTTCGGCTTAGGGAACAGTATATCATAAGAATACAATCCACCTTTCTTATATCTGGCCATTAATTGACTAGTAGCAGGTGTGATTCTCCCTTGATAAGAAATAAATCGTTTAGAAGTAACGTCAAATCCGAATTTAGATAAGCCATGTAATACTATATTGGAAGGCATAAGGATAGCGTTCATTACCATATCCATTTCCTTTAAGCCTTGAGCAGTCTTTTGAATATGTTGAATGGTTTCCCCTAATCCTTCTGAATACTTCCTCATATCACTTTCTAGTTCCTGTTGAAGGGCTTCTAATTCCCCTGTCCATACACCACTTAGTTCCGATAAAGCACCGGATAAAGAATAACTAAGCTGTCCAGGAATAACATCAATCTTAGATTTAGCTTGCATCGTTTTTTGTGCTAATTGTTCGAGGTCTTTAAAATTTGCCTTTATATCCACAATTGTACTGAATTCCTCCATTCCCGTCTTCTATCCTTTCTTATTTTACATGAGATAGGATAATGATTTGGTAGGGATTAATTAGTTTATAAAATATAGTAAAATATTCATATATAAAGTTTATATGTTTATTATTGGTATATGATTTTTAGTAAGGAATATATAATTAAAAGAAACTTCCATAAAATAGTATAACTGGTTCATTTTTAGGAAATATATACCTTTTAATCTCTCTTTTTCAGTATATATATGATATCCAGAGTTAGTTAACATAATGAATGTTATAGGCACTAAAAAAAGAAGCCTTATAACTATCATAAGGCTTCTTTTTTTAACTTTAACTATTACAACCAGTCCTTCATATAAGTAACCAATCCTAATACAGCTCCAATTGCACCTCCAAACAAAACATATGGAACATATTTTCCTTTAGTTTCAGTTGATTCATCTTTAATATTCTCCATTCATACCACTCCTTTCTATTACACTAATAAGTACGATTCAAATGGATTATAGTTCCAACGATTACAGATTGAACAAAATATAAAGTCATGTATACTTCATGCAATTTTAGTTTACATAATACATTTTAGAAGAAGTTAAAAAAGCCCAGAACCTTTATCTTACAAGGCATCTGGACTTTTCCTTTTTTCTTACTCATACAGTTTTTTATGCATCCTTGAGTTAGCAATCTTTCTCGACTTCCCCTACACAAACAGGATGCATACAAACCAATGAGTTTATGCACTCCATAAATATAGAAATTCCCTTTAATAATGTACAGGAACACGATCTAAATTCTTTTTCTTGGCCACAAAATAACGACTATAACTGTCTAGGAGCTCATGGGTTTCCGGATCGATAATAATTGGTTTATCCACCGTTCCATTCTGCTCAATACTTTCTTCTACGGCCTTTTGTTTCGCTATTCCTGGTGTAAATTGAAGAAAGGTTTCTGGAACCTTAATTTCCTCTAAAGACATCCAGTCCCTCGTCCCTTTTGGAACAAGAATCTGCTTTTTCTCTTTCCCTTGTTTACTTTCTTCCTGAGATTTACCTACCTCTTGTTTCTTAGCCCTTGAACCCTTTTTCGGTGTTTGTTTCGGTTGTTCCTTCTCTTTTCCTTTATCCTCAATTTCTTGTATCTGCATACAGATAACGCCAATCTCACCTGTACATTGTTCAAACGGAATATCCAAACAAGGCTCCCCTTGCACAAGGAAGCGTCGTTGAGAAAATTCCTCTTGGGTTATATTTAATTTGTTAAATTGTTTTTGACTCACTACAACGGTATAGGTAATCGGATTACTTTTAAATGGAATCCCTTTTGGTGCATTGGGACTTCCCTTTTCCTCCATATCAAAAGCCAAGTACTTCCCATAGTCTTGAATTGAGCTAGTCGGACAGCCAGTTACACTAATTTTATGAGCCATCGTTCTCCCTCCTTCTTTCTATATGTCTAGTATATATACCCTTATATGCCATTGAACAGAGGTAAGATTCAAAAAACAACAGAAAAAAGAGATTTTACTATTAATTTACTATATTATTAATATTTCCCTGTATTTGCTACAATAAAGAAAACAAAGAGAAAAAGGTGTTCTTAAACTAAAAAGTACAAGAATTATGAAGAAAGTTGATTAATTAGGACGTATTGTCATTCCAAGGTAGCTAAGAGAACATCTAAATAAATTTATATTTCTTTGTATTAATGGAATTGGAGGATATGCATTAAATGGGATTTTTCAAACGTTTTTTTAAGAAAGTAGGAGATGTCAATAAAGGGGAAGCTGCTGTTTCCGAACTTGAATCTGAATTGTATGTAGAGTCACCAGAAGAGGAAGCTATGGATTACTGGGTTGAAATGGCACAAAATATTATTGTAAATGTAGTTAAGGTGACTAATAACTCCATTGACCGTGCTTTTGTCTTAATCGATATGAGGGAACAACCTTCTTTTGATGTTTTTTATCAATTAGAGGGCCGTTTAGTTATGTGGAATCAACTTGAAGATACTTTTATAAAAGAGCAGATTGAAAATGAATTATTACCGCAGGCATCTTCTGTGGCTTCCTCAGTAAATGATAACTTTTCAGAAGTTGAACACTCTAAGATTGCATTTGCTGAGTTACAATTTGAATGGGCGACGGGAGCTTGGTTTTCTCATGTGATTTGGGAAGATGATAACCATGCAAATCTAGCAAAGGAAGACATTTTAAGTAAATGGTTCAATAACTTAAGTATCGAAATTAAAACCCAACCATTAGATAGTGATACCAAACTTTCATGGTATCCTTAAAGTTTACTTTAAGAGGACATTAAATACGTCATAACAGGATCGAATTTTGCATTTATCTTTTGTTTCGTGGGTATTCCCTCCACTAAATGCAAAGTTCGGCCTCTTTTAACAGAGGCTTTTCATTGTTTAATCGACTTTTAAAATTATTTATTGTTCAAAATAAGATCTGACTGTTATATGCTTATATTTCATTATGTTTGTTTTTTACCAAAGTAAAAGGATAAGACTAACTAATGATAGTTAACTTAGCATAAAAGAATAATGGAGTTGATTTTATGAGTAAAGCTAAGGGTAAAGGCGGAACAGGCAGAGGAACAGGTAAGAAGGGCTGGAATCGTTGGCAAGCTAGTGCCAAAAAAACAAAGAGTGCCAAACCCTACAAAAGTAAAGGTGTTAAAAATATTGATGGTACAGAGACAAATATTAATGGCGATACATTCGAAAAATAGTGGCTGTTGCTACAAAATATCATTACTTAATAAACTAACGAATGTATTAGCTGAAAATCAGCACTGGCGGATTTATTTCAGAAAGTTTAGATTTCATAAAATAAAAAATAACCCCGAAAAATCGAGGTTATTTTTTATTTACTTGACGTCCACTTTTTTTGGAGCTCTGTGAACTTGTGTTTCCAATTTGGAATTCATTACCTAGTTCAACATCATTTCTTTTATCCTGTTTCTCGATTTGCTGTCTCGTTTGATCCTTGTTTTGCATCCCTTGTTTAGACAATATATATTCATCTCGCTTTCAATATTGTTGTTTTTAATATGCGCAAGTATAGGGAAAATACGTATTATTTATTTAAAAATAATTCTTGTCTTTAGTAACTTATTATTTAGATTTTGTTGAAATACTAGGTACGTTAGCTTAAATTTGTCTGTCTTTAAGGCAGTTTTTTCTTTATGCAACTAAAAAAAGATCAACCGGATATATTTTCTTATCTGGCTGACCTTATAATACGAACGAGTAAGTTAGCCGAACAAGAATAGCCACATATTTATTCGTATATTTTATTAAGTTTATTTTACATAAGCAGGAACAATTAGGGGATTTTATTGTCAGTTTTAAATTATAAAGTAATTACCACTTTACCTTGAGCGTGACCTTCCTGAAAATATTTGAATGCTTCAGTTACCTCATTTAACTTATATCGTTTATCAATTATCGGTTTTACTTTTCCATTATCAAGTAATTCTTTTATATAATTCAGGTCTTTTTGGTTTGCTCTCTGTAATAGGTTACTTATTTTCTTGCTTCCAGTCATTGAAATAAAAGGTCCAAGAACTAATGCTTGAAAAAGTTGGGATTCGGAACCTCCCACGTGAACGAAATTCCCATTTGGTTTTAATACACGTTTATAAGCTGATATGGAATTAGAACCGTTCACACCAAGAATCAAGTCATAACATTTTTCATTTTTTGTGAAATCCTCTTTTGTATAATCAATGATATGGTCTGCTCCTATTGAATGCAATATTTCTAAATTTCTTGTACTACATACACCTGTTACTTCAACCCCAAATGATTTAGCAATTTGTACCGCAAAAGTACCGACACCACCAGATGCCCCGTAAATTAATACTTTCTGTCCCGATTTAATCTTACCTTTATCACGTAGTCCTTGTAAGGCAGTCACACCTGCCATAGGTGTCGCAGCAGCTTCCTCGAAGGAGATATTGGCTGGTTTTAAGGCCAAAG
The DNA here is from genome assembly GCF_900177535.1 of Priestia filamentosa. Lineage (NCBI taxonomy): Bacteria > Bacillati > Bacillota > Bacilli > Caryophanales > Bacillaceae > Priestia > Priestia filamentosa. The sequence continues at coordinate 62,651 of NZ_FXAJ01000011.1, read as the reverse complement.
CATGTTCGGGGACAGTTACATATTCAGCAAAACCACCCCAGCCACAACCAGAGAGGTCACCAAAAACTTCATCCCCTACTTGAAATAGCTTAACTTCTTTACCAACAGCTTCAACTTTACCAGCTATGTCACCTCCTGGTATGGAGTATCTTGGTCTCGTTAGTCCGAAAGCAAAACGAGCTAAGAAGGGTTTTCCTTTCAAAAGAACCAAGTTACCAAAGTTCAAGGATGCTGAATGAACTTTTACCAATATTTCATTCTCAGTAGGTAAAGGTTTTTTTATCTTTTTTAATTCAAGAACATCAGGTGAACCATATTTATTACAAACTATAGCTTTCATAAAAACTTCCCCCAATTTTCTTATTGTATTTACAAATAAATAAAGGAACTATAAAAGAAAGTTAGTGAAGTGTTATTATGTAAACATTTATTTATACGAAATAACGAATGAAAAAATTCAATAAATATTAGAGTAATAAAAATAAGGTTGTTCTTAATCATAGAGAATGAGGAATATGTGAAGTATTGTACGTAAGCTAATGGAACGACTTTATTGTTAAGTTTCTTATTAAAGTAAATTATCTTATATCAAAAAATTAAACAACTACATTTTCACCCCTACCCTAAAAGTAGAACGAGGTTATGCTTGTTTGAATTTTTAAAATTAAATAACTCTATCGTCATTTTACACTTAGTGCAAAACGCTTTTATTTTATGAAAAAAACAGGGTTTAAATAAACGAAAAGATGACATATTAAGGGAAAGAACCATTTGAAAGGGAGAATTTTAGTGGATTATCTATCTCGCGAACAAATCATGAATGAATTACAGCAATCCTTTCAACCATATTTAAATATGTATGGAATTGAAAATATCGGTATTTTTGAAGAAGAAGGACAAGACGATTGCTACTATCTTGGATATACAACCCGAAAAGATGGCGAAACTCATCATATTCATCTGCCTTTTCAAAAAAATAATGATGGCGGGTTAACCCCAATTAATAGTAAGTGGACGGTAGAATCAGACAATCCACTGGAAAAAGATCTTAAAGAATTTGAAGATCTAGATCATGTATTCCGCGAAATATACTAACGATTATTTAGATGACGTAGGTGAAGCGCATAGGAAAACCACTTCACCTACAAATTTTTAAAAGTGTAAATTGTACAGTCCCAATGTTTGCTGCTCGTCATTCACTGGCCTTGTCATCCTATTTGTTGCAACTCTTTTGCAATAAATTTGTTAAACCATCAGTGTCCAACTTAGTTAAAGATAATATGTGGCTTATTTTATTATCAAGACCTAATTCATAAAAAGTCATATAAAATAGAGGTTGGTACATATTAACTATGACAAATATGTATCAACCTCTTACTTCTTTTTCAATAATCGCACCCTATTCTAGAAGATTATTATGTAATATAAAGGATCCAATCTTTAAAAGAGTGGATCCTACCTGCATTAGTTCTTCGTATTATACCCTTTAAAGTCATACCCGTAAATTTTCGTTAACTCTTGGAAACTTCTATAAGAATAAGTGATATTAACGGGCGTTCCCACTTGAACTTTGTCATAGAGCTTCTCCACATCCGCATTATGCATTCGAACGCAGCCTAAGCTGACATATTTTCCAATACTGCTTTCATTGTTATTTCCATGGATTCCATACGTATCACCATAGGTTCCATTGGCATTGATGCCTAACCAACGTTTCCCTAATGGGTTACGAGGGTCTCCCCCAGGAATCTTTCCTGTGTAATATGGTCGATTCTTAATTTTATTAACAACTTTAAAAAATCCAACCGGTGTTTTATCCCACGTCTTTCCTGTTGCTACGGGTGCCACCATTTCAAGGTATCCATTATGGTAATACGCTAATTTATTATAGTACTTGTTAATAATAATGAGATCCTGATTTGCCGTGTTACTCGCTGCCTCCGTTTTACCGGTCGCCATTCCACCGATTAGAAATACGAGTAAAGCTAAAACTGTCATGGTTTTAATGAGTATACTTTTCATAGCAACTGTTCCCCTTTTATCTTTGTTTTAAAAAATCTGTAAATTCTAATTATATTTTATAACATTACAGGAAATTTTTACACACATTTCACAATTTATACAAAATATCTATATTATTCTGAGACAAAAAAGCACCCTCTATAAAGAGAAGATGCTTTCTCATCACTCTGATTTATTTTTCAGCTTCCATTTTCAACTTAATATGTGTTTAAGGATAGTTTAGGAACCTTTATTGCAGACCTAGTTCTCCAAACCCTTTCTTGGATGGCCCAAGAGGATCGGGATTGTATTCAGAAACGTCAGCGAAAAGGAATTGATGCTGTACTAAAAAGTGGTATATCTTTTGAACAGCCTAAAGCACAAGTTAATCCAGAATTTATTGAAGTTTATGATCGATGAATAAACAAGGAGATTACAACTGTTCAATCTATGAAAGAAGCAAATAGTAAAAAGACAACCCTTTATAAATTGATAAAGGAACATAAGGATACTTTTAGCAAGAACCATATATAATAAGAAGAAACTTATCAAAGAGGCCTTTATTCCATAATTTCTTGTATAGTTTGCGAATAAGCATCTGCGAAATCTGTTAATATGTAGACATTTAAGGTTAATACGATTTAAGATAAATTATGGACTCTTATCTATTACAGAGGAGTCTTTCAGTATAATGAGAATAAGACATTCCAGACCAGAGAGATGAGGGATATAAGACGATGATTGTAATTGAAAATGATTGGTTGAAGGTAGGTATAGAAAATAAAGGGGCAGAAGTGCGTAAAGTTGAACATAAGAAAAATGAGTTAGACTATATGTGGACAGGGGACAGTGCCTACTGGGGACGCGTATCTCCCGTCTTATTTCCAATTGTAGGACGTTTAAAGGGAGATCAGTATCAAATCAATGGTAAAACTTACGAGTTGCCGCAACATGGCTTCCTGCGTGACGTTGAATTCGATGTAGATGATCATACAACAGAACAAGTTTCTTTTGTGTTTAAGTCTGCTGGACGTTTCCTAGATGTTTATCCTTACGAATTCAAAGCCACTATTTATTATATACTCAACGAAGACTCCCTTATTGTTCGCTGGAAAATAGAAAATGATAGTAAGGAAGAGATGTATTTTTCTATTGGTGCTCATCCTGCGTTTAGGCTTCCACTTTTGGAAAATGAAACGATTGAGGACTACAGACTAGAGTTCACTCCTGCCCCAAATAAGACTGTACTTAATTATGAGTTAAAAGATTCTCTTATCCATGAGAACGGAACTGCTAACGATATTTCCTCAATTGCTCTTACTGCTTCTCTATTTAAAAATGACGCTGTTATCTACAGTAATATTAGTAACATCATACTGGCATCTAATAAATCAAGTCATGGAGTAGAAGTATCATTTAATGGTTTTCCATTTGTGGGAATATGGTCAAAATATATCGAGACAGATAGTACTATGGCGCCATTTGTTTGCATTGAGCCTTGGTATGGCATTGCCGACACATATGATACATCGGGAAACATGAAGGAGAAATTTGGAGTAAATAGGCTTGAGGTTGGAAAAACATTTCAGGCTGAGTATGAGATGAAGTTTAAGTAGGCATACTGTCACCCAGCCATTAAGTTATGATAATGTTTCTCTTTAAATAAGTTTTCTTTTTCATACTAGTTATGTCCTTTTGAGATTACTTATAGATATGTTGAAGTTTTTACGCCAAAACCAAATACTTTACTAAAAGGCTGTGTTCCGAAAATTACTACTTTCTGAACACGGCTTTTTGGTTAATTTAGTCGATACTTACATAACAATAACGGTTCAGAACTGCTTCGGAAATTAGTCATTCACATAAAACCAGACTTCCCTATTTCCTAACTATAATACTTGCATTAGAACCTGTGTCGATACTAATATGAGATTAGGTGTATGTTTACTGGCGAGACCTACAGATTAATAAAAAGTAAGGTGATTATCATCAAAAATATAAAAAGTATTCTATTTTTCCTTCTCGGCTTCATAGCCTTAGGGATTGGGATTGCAGGGATTATTCTTCCTGTTCTACCAGGTGGTCCCTTCCTTTTATTCGCTTCTTTTTGCTTTACTAAAAGTTCAAAACGAATTGAAAATTGGTTTCAAGGTACCTCATTTTATAAAAACTATGTTGAAAGATTTTATAAGAAAACAGGTATGACACGTAAGGAAAAAGTTCGTATTAACTTGATTGCCGATGCTTTTATCCTCTTTTCCATATTTTATGTGAACATACTTCCAATTCAAATCCTTCTAGTGGTACTTGCCCTCTACAAACATTACTATTTTATAAAGAAAATCAAGACTATTAAATCAAATAAAGATGAAATTATAAAAGAGTTTGGATAAGAAGTACAGGAGAGTTTTATAATGCTCTCCTTTTTATTTTAGTAAATTCATCTCGTTTCTTAAATTGAAATCATAACGATTTTATTCTTGAATGTTTTTATTACTTTTGTATTCTAAAATATCACTAGGCTATCACTCTAAATCCTTACAAACCGTCTCTAAAGTGGATAACTGAATTGCTTTTGTCTTTCCATTTTTCAATATAGAAAGATTAGCTATCGTTATTCCAACCCTCTCCGAAAGTTCTGTTACGCTCATTTTCCTTTTCGCCAACATTACATCGACATTTACTATAATTGCCGTGTCAACCACTTCAGACTATTAAATCATTCTCTGATTTTATATCGACAACTTTTTGTAAAAGCCTTTGAAGAACAGTAACAAAGACTGCAATCACCATTGAAGCAAAAATGAGCATTAATCCCAAGCTTATAAAACCTGTTATGTCTTCACCTTCACCTGCAATCAATATAAATCCAGAGATTATTCCTACTACAATTAAGGTACTGATAGTAATTGCACAGTATTTTATATAATTCAAAGCTCTAACAGATAATTCCGAGAAAACTTTATTCTGGTCAATATAGCTTAAAAGCTTTAAGGACTGATACAAGGCAATGAAAAACGGTGTTACTGTTATATACGTACCTATTAAAAAGGGATACTGCAAGTAGGCAGTCTCTGGATGTGCTTCTGCATCTTTAGTAGCTAACCAAGGTAACCAAAATATACACAAAGCAAGAACTGGAATTCCAATAATAAAAACAGCTATTTTTAAAAAGAGTGTTGAACTTTGTTTCATAAAAGCACCTCATTCATAATATTTCTAGTGTGATTCTAACAAAAAATTTATTGAAAAACAATAAATAATTATTCCTTTTTATTTAATTTTTATTGCTAATGATTATAAATATTAATTTTATATAAAGATAAAAAGTATTTCTCACTAAAAAGAAATGCTCTATAATTTGTTCAACTAACCTGATTTGTTAGCTCAATAAGCCTTATTCCATTAAGTGACTCAATACAAAAAGGCAGCGTCTTGAAGACGCTGCCTTTTTGTATTGAAACTTATTGATGACGAAGATTATTAATTTCCTCTTGAGTGAGACCCGTAAGATCACTTATCGTTTCATTGTCTATTCCTTTATGAATCATACCAAGAGCCATATTTTTAATGGTTTCCTTTCTTCCTTCTTCCCTACCTTTTTCTTTTCCTCTGCTCTCAGCTCGTTTCAGTGCAGATTTTTCATCCAATAAAGCCTTTCGTCTTGCTTCATAAGCTAGTAAAACTTCTGGATCTTGACTCACACGTTCCCATTCATCTATTGCTTTCTTTAATACTTGATCTTCTTGCATCGCAATCTCCTCCAGTACTTGAGTGATTTCTTCATCTTCCGATGCTTCAAGTAATAATAACCATCTTACTAATTGATCTTCTCGTGGATCGACTTCTTTTCTCCGCCACTTAATAAGCAGTTTGGGAAGTTCCATAAAATGAATTTCTAACATGTCCGTTAGCAACAATCTTTCTTCACGCTCATATAACTGAAAGATGGAATGATAATGATTGATATGAGATAAATAACGGAAGTTTACAATGTTAATGGTGATGGTTTGGCACAGCTCACCATAGTCCATTCCTTCCTTCATCTGACTGCTATACATCTTAGACCAATAGTAAAGCGTTCTTTTTTCCATATCATGTTTATTATTAAGCTGAATTTCAATGTTTATACGAGTTCCATCTTCTAATTGAGCATGAACATCAAGAATGGATCGTTTATCTTCCTGGTTTTCTTTATTAAAATGCGGATCTAATAAGTGAACGGTCGCAATTTTCTTTTCTTCTTGTAAATGTAGAGCTGCATTTAAAAAAGCAGCTAAAATGGATTCATTTCCATGAGTCCCAAAAAGAGATTTAAAGGCAAAATCGACACGTAAATCTAATCGCTTTGTCATTATACCCTCCGTGATTTCTTCTTTTCTTTTAGTATAACATGGGTTTTACTTTTTCCTCTTAAGTATACTTTTACACATGATTTATTCCAGAAACAAGCATTTACGATATATAGATTTCAAAAAAAGATGGTTTTTGAGAAATGTCGAGACCGATATAATTGCTTATAAGCATCCTTTAATATTTATGACTTCATGGCACCAATTACATGACTATTAAAATACCTCTATACACATTTCCCTTTTTTGCTTCACCAAAAAGATAAACAGCCAATCATGTTATAAATCAATCTACCTGTTATTATAATATTTATAAATAAATACCTATAAAAGGGAACCCTGAGATAATCCAAAACTGTAATTAATCTAAAATTTCTAGTAATATTAATTAGGAACGTATTATCTAGGAAAGGGAGAAGTATAGTGAATACAATTGATTTTCTAGAGTTTAATCTCAAAGAAACAAGAAGAAGAAGTAAAATTGTGTGGAACGCTATTCCTGAAGACAAACTTAATTGGAAGCCTGATAAAGAGGCCATGACATGTATAGAAATGGTACGTCATGTGCTAGAAGCAGAGCATTATTATTGTTTAGCTATCAAAAATAGGGCTAGTATTGAAAACTTTGATTCCCCCTTTGATAAACGTCCTTTTATTTCAATTAAAGATGAATTGGATTTTGCGGAACCTTATCACAGACAATTTATAAATAGTCTTCAATTTTTCTCTAGTGAAGATCTAGAGAATATTAAGATTGATCGTTCTGATGAAGGATACATACGTTCATTAGGCGATATGTTAATGCGTATTGCTTATCATGAAGCTGTTCATGTTGGTCAACTTTTAGATTACCTTAGAACAATGGGTGCTCCTAGACCTAAAATTTGGGATTGACCAAGAAAATCTCTATAACTAAGGTTATAGAGATTTTCCTATAGGATAACCATTAGATAACTTAACACTTAATTGCGGTTAACTTCCATTCTATTAGCTAATTCTTTGTATGAAATTGTACCTTCATTCATATATTCAAGGTTACTGTCCTTCATAATGTGACGACTTATCTCTTTTAACAGGGTCACTGTTGCCCTAAAAGGAGCAGAACCACAGCTTACTCTCTCAATCCCAATATTAGATAACTCTTCTAACGATGGGGAACCTGATTCAGCTAGTAGATTAATAGGACAAGAAATCTCCTGTCTAAGTTTTTTAATAGAATCTATACCTCTCAACCCAGGGACAAATACGCAATCGGCCCCTGCCTCTTGATAAGCTCTTGTCCTCTCAATAGTGGAGTTTAACCGTTCATTAGGATCACCAATATTTAGCCAATATAAATCTGTTCGTGCATTAATAAACAATGGCTTATTCATAGATTGAGAGATTTCCCTAATTATCGCTATTTTCTCTAACTGTAGGGAAAGATCCGTTATAAGGTGCTGAGGATCTCCTGTTCCATCCTCAATATTAATTGCTACTACCCCAGTTAGGATAACCTGTTTAATTTTCTCCGTTAATTCTTCACCAGTTATTCCATATCCTCCTTCTATATCTGCACTTACAGGTACATTTACCGAGTTAACAATTAACTTGAGGGCACTTAACATCATTTCAAAAGGTAAATTTTCTCCATCCGGATAACCCAACGAGATTGAAATTCCTGCACTAGTCGTACCGACTGCTTGAAAACCTTCCTCCTGATAAGTTCTCGCGCTCATAGCGTCCCATGCGTTGGGTAATACAAAAGTAGAAGGTTGCTGATGAAGTTCTTTAAACTTCTGAAACTTTTTAAATCGTTTTTGAGTATCCATAAAAATTTCTCTCCCTTGTTATTGGATGTAGTATCTATTGTTATATTAAGAATTACAAGATGAAATGAAACAATATTAGATCTTTAACATATTGAATGAAAAATCTGAATTTTAATATAACATTAAAATGAAAAACCACTCTTAGCACAGCTTATTCAAAATAAAACTAGCTAATACAGGGGATAGATATAGTGACTGTTTCCATGATTCAAAAGGAGATAATATAGAAACTTAGAAAGGTGGCAATTTAATTTTAAAAATAAAATAATTATGTATGAAATTGATTATTACTATCAATAATAATCAATAAGAGCAACCATATGGAAGATGGTTACCCTTATTGATTAAGCTTCTGGTACAAATGTCTTGCAATCTGTCTCTTCACTGTTGGACGCTTGTTTGCCTTTATGACTAACTACGTAAATAGCATCAGCCTTACATTTATTCCCTTGTCCCCAGTACTTACAGTTGTTTACTTCACAAAGAACATCTTGAGCCATAATATCACACCTCCTATCTTGTTATAATTAACAAATTGGGGGTTTTTAATACTGTTCTTTTATATAGTTTTTATGAATCAGAAGGTTCAAAAGTTTTACAGCCTGTTTCTTCGGCTTCAGATGTTTGTTTTCCATCAAAATTTACAACATAAATGAAATCAGCAGTACATTTGTTTCCATTCTTCCAATTCTTACAGGTATTTACCTCACACAATACACCAGTTGCCATAGTATTCACCCCCCTTCAAATCTCATATAATTTGTTTATTAAAAGTTATTTCTACTCACCTAACAAAAAACCTTTTTAATATAAGAACTTGATTTATATAAATGGAAACTCTGTGTGCTTTTAAGCGAACTACTCAAAATAAGTAAGAGGAATACTCTCTACCTCAATAGAAAGTTTTTCTTTTTTTAACTGTACCCCCTATACAAACTTAGTTAACATGATATCCGTTAGGGAAGTTGGATATTTTCTAACTTCTAAAATCTCATAAACTTCCCTTCGTTCTCCAACACAAAAAGAGTGCATAAAAACCAAATGTTTTATGCACTCACTAAATATAAAAACTTCTTCTAATAATGTACAGGAACACAATCTAATTTTTTCTTTTTTGCGACATAATAACGACTATAACTATCTAGAAGTTCATATGTTTCAGGATTAATAATAATTGGTTTATCCACCGTTCCATTCTTCTCAATACTTTCCTCTACTGCCTTTTGTTTTGCAATTCCTGGGGTAAATTGAAGAAAAGATTCTGGAACCTTAATATCATCTAAAGACATCCATTCCCTCGTCCCTTTTGGAACAAGAAGAGGCTTTGGCTCTGGCTTTTTCTCTTGCTCTTGTTTACTTTCTTCTTGAGGTTTACTTTCCTCTTGGTTGTTAGCCCTTGAACCCTTTTTGGGTGTTTGTTTTGGTTGTTTTTTCTCTTTCCCTTTATCCTCTATTTCCTGTATCTGCATACAGATGACACCAATCTCACCTGTGCATTGCTCAAACGGAATATCCAAACAAGGCTCTCCTTGGACAAGAAAACGTCGTTGAGAAAATTCCTCTTGGGTTATATTTAATTTATTAAACTGTTTTTGACTAAGCACAATTGTGTATGTAATTGCATTACTTTTAAAAGGAATACCTTTAGGGGCATTAGGACTTCCCTTTTCCTCCATATCAAAAGCTAGGTACTTACCATAGTCTTGAATGGAGCTAGTCGGACGGCCAGTTACACTAATTTTATGAGCCATCGTTCTCCCTCCTTCTCTCTATCTTTCTAGTATATATACCCTTATATAAACTTGGGTAGGGGTAAAGTGCAAAAAACAACGAAAAAAAGTGATTATTCCATGTTTTTATTAAACTTCCACATTATTAAATTACCCACTGTATGCTCTTATCACTAAGCTTTTCCAGATGATGTTTTTGAGTTATTTGTTTACGCAAAAAAGTCAGGGTTAAATTTGTTTTTTAAAAAATTCTTCTCGTTGTATTCTTTTCTCTCTTGCTATTTCATTAACCTTTTTCACCGCAACTGGATTTATATTTCTTACTTTAATTTCCCTTTCATTCATTCTCTCTCTAAATGAAGTGCACTACCTTTTGAAAACCTGAAGAAGAGCATAAGGGGTTTTTGCCCCCACATAACGTGTGGGGTTAGGCAAAGCCTAACAAAACCGTGGGTACATGAAAAAGCCGAAAGTGTCGACCTAGTGTCGATATAGTGTTGATATAGTGCCGACCTACTGTTGAGGTAGTGTCGATATTAAAAAACCTTAGTGTCAATATACGGTCGACCTGACTTTTTTTAATTTTAGTGAATATCCTGCTCCTTTTCGTTTAACTTTTTGAGCTTTTCTTTTAACATTTTCTTCTCCTCTTTATAGAGCTGTATGCTCTCTTCTTTCATCCGAATCTCATCTTCTTTTAAAGAAATTTGAGCTTCCGTTTCAGCTTTTTCTGTTTCAATTTGATACTCCATATCGGCTTTTAATTCGCCAATTTCTTTTCGTAAAGCTCTCTGATTTTTCATCTCAACTCCAATCGCTTTTTCATAGGATTTCATTTTCTTTTTGATTTCTTTTTGCTGAATGTCGACTACTAACAACCCATAAGCTTACCTATTCTGAGATGATCTTTTTGGACTCGTAAGTGTTTTTATTTAATCAGAAGAGGTCGCCTGAATAGATTCACCTTCTGTTTCTTCCTCCTCTTTTTTCACTTCTCTCACCATCCCCCCTTTCTGCTGCCATTGATTTTCGAGATAAATCAAGCGCTAAGACTTCCTAATCTAAAGATAAGCGTTTCACCCTTACCCAGGACTGATATAAAGCTTTAATCTGTAAGTCTACCCTTGAATAGACTTTTTCCGGTTCTTAAAAGGAAACGCCTCTCCATTTTATTCATTGAATTTTTTCATCTTATTCCCTTATAAAAAATAGCCCTCACCTGATGTGGGGGCTGCATTATATTCCTTAAAAGTCATCAAAAAATTGATTTCGGGTTAACCTTTTGATAATTAACTTTACTTTTAGCTTCTGATTTATTCGGTTCTTCACTTACACGACGTTCATTTTGTACAGAGGAAGACGGCTTCTTGGGCATAGATACATTTTCGCCTGGAGATCCTCCTGAAAGGAAACTCTCTTTTACCGTTAAGGCCTCTTTTCCTCTAAGGACCTCTAAAATAAACATATCTCGACTCATTTCTTTATCAACATGATGATTTAAAACGCTCTCCGTTCCGTACAACTCAATCATATGGTATACAATCTTGCGTAAAGAAAGCGCGATGTTATCCTGGTTTTCAAACCATTCATAAAACTCATCGGTTTCGTTGTTTTTAAACTTCCAGTTGTACTGAGTTTTTCTCTTTTTTTCGTTCGTCATACCTTTACATCACCACAGTTTCTTCGTATTCTTCTGTAAATAGCATGTTGCGATTTAAAATATCTAATCCTTTCACGTTCATATCTACCGCATATTGTTCCGGAATCCAAAGGACTTTTGCATCCACAGAATCCGCAAATTCTTTCAGATACTTATACATATCTTCTTTAAACTCAATAGACCCTCCACCATAGCAAGCTAGATATTCCGGTTCACTAGAGAGTGTTGTCGTATATTTACGTTCTACATCTTCCAGGATGAAATCCACTTGATTGATACGAGCCTCACGTAAATAATGAACAGCTAAATCATGATCTTTTGGATACTCATCTGGTCGCTCAATATATTTCGCAAATTGCTGACGATTAATATTAAGACCTTTACGTTCCTCTTTCATCAATTGAATTGCTTCTTCGACCGCATGCCCTACTCCTCGTCTTTCTCCTGTACATTGTTCTGGTTGTGGATTCACGCCTACAGAATAAATGTACTCGGATGTGCCACTTCCGATATCAATATGCATGATCTTCGAGTTCATAAAGTAAGAACCATCAATACCCTTCATTCCATATTCTTTACAAAACTCTTGAAACATATCATTAGGTGCTTCAAAGATTGCGTATAACGCTGGAATCCCTTCTTTCGTCACCTTTACTTGTGAGAAGTTTAGCTCTACCGTTACTTGCTCTTGACCAACATACACAATCACTACATGAGAAGTATCCATGAAACGTTCTTCCAATTGTTTTGCTGTCTCCACATTATGTTGACTCGCTGGAATCGCACTACTCATACCGACTTCTACTTTTAAGGATTGAGGCAGTTCTCCTTCTTCTTCATATTGTTTCTGTACAGCTCTTGCTGCAGCATAACCTAACGTATTAATTAAAGGTAGATCACTACTATGTTTTTCATGAACGGCGATATCCATGTTACTTACGCCTTCTGTAGTTTGAATTGCTCTCTCTCCAATCATATATAAACCATCACGACGAATGGATGAGCTTGAAATATGTACAAGTAATTGATCGATAAGATTAACTATATTTTTCTTGACATCATTTTCATGAACGGAAGGTTTTCGATTAATTCGTTTATAAGCACTCGGAATCTTGACGACTTTTTCCATGCCTGGTTCAAGAATCTTCATTTTATCGTTTCCAATATCATTCGCAAGGATTATTTTCATTATTAAATCCACTCCTTTTTGTTATTCTATATCTATTTTACCATAATTTATATAATAAGTTAATAATAATTATATAATTTAATAACCAAAAAGAGATTTGAAACTAACACCAAAACGAATATAACTTATTATATATATAAGTTATATTTAATTTATATAAATTTAGCTAAAGATATTAAATTGGTACACCAAATTCTTTTTTCGCACAAAAAATAAACCCTTATTATATAATTTATATATAAGTGGAATATAAACAAAAATACTAACTTATCATCTAAATAATGCAAACCACGTTATACAAAACTACATAACGTGTATTTTCCTAGAAGCCTCTATAAAATAGCTATTTTAAGTAGCGTTATATCTCTCATAACGCTATAAGAGCTTATAAACATTGATACTAAAGGGTTTTTCACAACACAAACTCTTTTATGACGCTACCCGTTACAGCCTGACTTACTTGTTTATAACGTTTTCTACAGCGTTATATATAAGTAAGTAAAGTATATCCTGGTTTATATAAATTTAATTGTCTTTTATCTATCCATAGATTTTGTTTATATTCAAATTGAATTAAAACATTGATAAAAATAATCTTTGATATACTGTTTTTATAAATATAGTTACAATCTTAGTTAAAGGTCCTATTTAGATTGTCCAGAATTAAAATTGATAGAAAGTCTTGTTGCATCACAAAACACGTTATATAAAATTATATAGCTCATGTTTTTTCAACCCCCTCTATAAAATAGCTATTTTAAGTAGCGCTATATCTCTCGTAACGCCATAAAAGCTTACAAACATTGATACTAAAGGATTTCTTATAATACAAAAATCTTTTGTGACGCCACCCGTTATAGGCTGACTTACTCGTTTATAGCGTTTTTTACAGCGTTATAAACAAGTTAATAAAGTGCATCCTAATTTATATAAATTTAATTATTTTCCTCTATTCATACATTATGGCTATGTTCAAGTTTAATTGAGAGGTTTATAGAAACGAGTTTCGACATATCATTTTTGTAAGTATATCTACAAACTTAGACAAAGGTGTTATTTAGATCGCCTAGAATTAAGATTAATAGAAAGTCTTGTTATATGATAAGACACGCTATGCAAAATTACATAACGCGTATTTTCTCAAGGGCCTCTACGAAATGGCTATTTTTATTAATTTTAAATAGCATTATATTTCCCATAACGTTATAAAAGCTTATAAACGTTGATAATAAAGAGTTTTCTACAATATATTTTCTTTTATGACGCTACCCGTTATAAATAAGTGAAGTATACACTAGATTATATAAATTTAATTATCCTCCCTCTATCCATACATTAGGTTTACCTTCATGTTTAATTAAAACATTGATAAAATAATCCCTGATCTATTATTTTTATAAGTGTAGCTACAAACTTAAACAAAGGTGTTATTTATTTAAAATGTTCAGAATTAAAACAGATGAAAAGTAGTATTGCACCATAAAACACGTTATACAAAACTACATAACGCGTATTTTTTAGAAGCCACTATAAAATAACTATTTTGATTAATTTTAAGTCGCGTTATATCTCTCATAACGCTCTAAGACCTTATAAACGTTGATGCTAAAGGTTTTTTATAACACTCAAACTTTTATGACGCTACCCGTTATAGTCTTCATCACTTATGTATAACGTTTTATACAGCGTTATACATAAACAAGTAAAGTATGTCCTGGCTTACATAAATTTAATTATCTTTTATCTATCCAAACATTGTATTTATGTTCAAATTGAATTAAAACGTTTATAATTATAATCTCTGATCTATTATTTTTGTAAGCATAGTTACAAACTTAGATAAAGATACTATTTAGATTGTCCAGAGTTAAAATCTATAGAAAGTAGTGTTACATCATAAAATACGTTATACAAAACTACATAACGCGTATTTTTTAGAAGCCACTATAAAATAACTATTTTGATTAATTTTAAGTCGCGTTATATCTCTCATAACGCTCTAAGACCTTATAAACGTTGATGCTAAAGGTTTTTTATAACACTCAAACTTTTATGACGCTACCCGTTATAGTCTTCATCACTTATGTATAACGTTTTATACAGCGTTATAAATAGAATAATTGAACACATTTCGAGTATTAAAAAACTAAGAAAAATAAACTATTTTTGATAATTGAATGACATTATAAGAATGGAGGAATATACTATGGAAAACAGTACACTTGATCAAGAAAAAGCTTACTGGACAAGAGAAGTAGCTGAATTATTAGATATAAAAGAGGGAACAGTGCGTAAGTATGCTCGTCTTATGGAGGAAAATGGATATAATTTTCATAGAAACGAGCATGATCAACGTGGTTTTTTCGAAAGAGATATTTTGCTTATGAAACGTATTAAAGCTCTTAGCAAAACAAAAGGTGTGACGCTAGAGGATGCTGTAAATACTGTTACAAAAGGAATTGTGGTGCCAGAGAGAGAGCCTATGACGCATACCGTCATGAATCTTCAAGAGGAATTAGAGCGTTCTATAGAACGTCATAAACAAACTATGGAAGCTTTTATTGAATTAAAAAATGAAAATACAGAGATGAAGGAATTGTTAATTAACTTATCAGAACAGATGAAACAACAACAAACATATATTGAGAATAGTTTAGAAAAACGGGATCAAGTTCTGTTAGAATCTATCCAGAAGACTTTAGAACAGAGAAGAGAAGAAGAGAATACTGGATGGTTTAAAAAATTGTTCAAGTCTAAATAAGGGTTTACTTATAAAGTATGAGGAGGCCATTTTCGCATTACATATAACAGGTTAGTCTTTTCTCAATATTTAAATAATATGATTATTGACTATAATAGTTTATATAGAAGGCATAGAAATCTTAAGAAAACAATTAAGATTTCTATGGCTTTTCGCTGCTTTATTAGTATGAGACAAAAAGGGCATAGGTAGCTAAGCATTCTTATAACTCACTTTTTCATCTTCAACCCAGAGTGAATTATTGATTTCTAAAATCAAATTTATCATTAGGAACATTAAGTATATGTCCATTAATGGATGCTGTATTGTTATCTATCCATATAATATCCGCAGTGTCCTCACGATAATTCCAGTAAATATTTTTTGTCTTTTTTCCTTTATTGTTAAATACTAATTCACCACGTACGGCAAACGAAGTTGTGGCACCACCATTTGTTACATATGCTTTTAAAGTATACACTCCATCGGGAGACTTTTCCTCTGTGAGATAATCTCCTGTGGGCAATCTATCCATATCAAAGAATGCCCAGTATACTCCATATCCTATAAAGCCGATAAACAATAGGAAAGCAAAGAAAAATACTTTCAATCTCTTTTTACAGCTTTTTCTCTTACTATTTATCAAATTAGTATTCAAAGAATCCTCCTTAGGTAAAGCAGGTATGTAGTAGGGGGATAGCCTATTGTTTTAGTTAAGTATATAACGCTAAAATGGCTTTCATTTTTGCTATCTCATCTTCTGATGACGTTTCATACATGTCTTGTGCTTGTGCTTCTGCTAAAGTATCTTTCTTTTGTTGCTCCTGGAACCAATCAGGTAACATCTCTTTACGAACAATCTTACGTGGTGATGCTACAAAGTCTAGGTTACTATTTAGGTCTTCTGTTTGAACTAAATCATTAAACTTATTTAAAGCGATACTATACACTAATTTACATTGATCCTCAAAACTCATAGAACGTGTTTTTATGTATGTAAAAAGAATTTGAATAGATTCATAAGCTATGGAATGAATATCGCTCTTTGAAAGAGTTGTAGATAAAGTTTGACATACTTTTTTAGACGCTAAACGGATACGTAAATAGAGTTCTCTTAAAGAGTCTTTAAAAATATCTTTAAAGGTTTGATTAATTAATTTTGGAACGCCTTTGATAAAAGGAATCGTTTTATACATAAAATGATCTTTAATATAATTATTAGGTAAATAATAGGTAGAAACTTTTTTGGGCTCTTCATTCTTACTCTCACAAGGGATTTCAGGATTTTCTGCTTGGACATCAGTTTGGACATCAAAGTCAAAATATTGTTGCCAGTGTTCAAAATAAGGATGATTTACGAAAAAATAAACGGCAGCACCTCGACCATTATGTTTAGAAGAAGAACGATGAGCCTTCACGATCTTCCCAGCTTCTTCTAAGGCTTTCATGACACGACGAATTGTACGAGTAGAAACATTGTGTTTCTCAGCAAAATAGGTGTCTTTGGCATAAACAAAGCCTTTATCTGTTGCTAAAAAGCAAATCATATCGATAGCATCACGTGTTTCTAACTTCAAACGAGCAAAAGTGTCTCCAAAAACAGATTCTACAATCTCTAATAATTTGTATTTTATTTGTTTCTGTTGATTTTTTGTTTTCGTATAAGATTCATAGTTTTGCATACGGGCAAAATCATCACTGAAAATTAGCATATTTTTTCTCTCCTCTTTTCCTGCGGAAAAAGAAAAAGGACATGTTTACCGTTTAAAAATTCGGTAAACACACCCTTTAAAAAGAGAGTACAATAAACCCTTGCAATAATTAAAGTTTTGCTGTAAAATGCAGATAGAAACTTTAATTATGTGAACAAGGTTTGAGGTAAGTGTTTACCGTGGTTAGGACACGGTGAGCCGTCGTAGGATGCTTCCAACATCTCTACGATTGCCTTGAACCTTTTTTCTGTTCCGAACTGTCTAATTGCTGTTATTATAGCAAACTATGGCAATGAACACAATGTCAATTCGACCGAATTTTGGCCAAATCCCTTTAAAATGCTATTATTTTTTTAATTATTATTATCTTTTAGAACATGGTTCTAAAAGATAAATAGTGTTTTTTCTGGGCTAGTTGGACTTGTTTTTGGTCTATGATTAGAAATATGTTTTTTGTAAAGTTTATAGAAAATAATTTTCAAGGTCTTCAATTGTAAGAATTTCTGCATCAACTTTATACTCTTTGCACCATCTTAATATCCTTTCTTTCCTCACTGGTGTGGTCGTATAAAAGATGAGTAAAGCTTGTTGATGCCCTAAAGCTTGAAAGAGGGAACGATACAATTTTATTTTCTTTTTATTTTCAAGCATCTTCTGTTTGAGATCGACTTCTACAAAGCAAATAATATCCTGAAGGGAAAAGCGAGCATCACTAATGAGCTTATACCTTTCTCCTTGGATTCTCCATTCATTCGGGCGTTCCACTTTCCAATCCTTTGGACACCCATAATACAAATAAATATCATTCCGTCTCACTTTATGTTCTAACTGTGTTAAATGAGGTTTATTCTTCTCCGATCCAATGTGTTGACGTCCTTTCTTCGATAGATAATAGACGTTTTCATAGAGACGTTTGTGGTTTAAGAAGGGACTCATATTATAAAGAACACGATTGGCATTACGGACACTCTTCAACTGAAAGAGAGTTTGAAGTTGGGACCGACTCATACACTCTAATTTATCCAAGGCGTACATAATCTTCTCCTGTCTCGTTTGGCACAACTGTTTGTTTTGCAACTTCATAGCCTCCAATCCGTTTCCAGATTTCCTCATGATTGAGGTAGGGGACTTGCACTTCTTTCACTTCATGCGTTTTAATCAACGCACGCCCTTTAATATCTGAAGGTAATGTTTCCGCCCCATAGGCATCAATAGCCACTTTAGACGCATAATCACTTCCTAAGCGAAAACTAATCTTTAAATCCGCATTTTGCTTGATGGAGCCATTCAAGACATTCGAGGTAGGGTATTGGGTTCCATACACCAATCGAACGCCCAGAGCGCCTCCTAGGCGGGCAATTTCACTAAGGATCGATTGACACTGCGCTAATGTCTTCTTTTCTTCTTTCTCCATAAATTTTTCAGGGGTCAGTTGGGCGGCTTCATCAATCAAAACAAACAGACGTTGAGAGAGGGGAGAGTCTACAATATTGGACCATCCTTGACGTTTAAAACGGTCCATACGTTCTTTCATATCCTTCTGGACTTGTTTCAAGGCGTACAAGGCTTCTATTGGATTACTGGCTATACACTTGACTTGTTGAAGGCTTTGATACCGATTAAACTCTAATCCACCCTTTAGATCAATGATGATGAATTGAGCATCCCAAGGGTGATGCTCGATAAGATACGTCATCATGACTTTCATCATCACCGTTTTCCCAAAACGAGTCGTCCCGGAAATCGTGGTGTGCGGCGTATAGTCAAAATGATGAAATTGCCATCCCTGATGGTTTCTCCCTAACGGAACCATCCATCCTTTACGATAGGGAACGTCTTGGTAAGACACATAGGAAGGCATTTTATCTTTGGAAATCTCAATGATGAGCCATTTCTTAAAGGATACGTTCACTTCTTGATCTAATGTGACAGATAAAATCTGTTGTAAGGTTCGTAAGTTTTTTTCTTCTAAGGCTAAAGGTATACGGTAAATCAGCTTAATTTGTTTTGTGCTTTTGCATTCTCGAACCAGCTGAGGATATCGGTTGTCTTTACCATCTTTGGTGTAGATATGATATTGTTTGAAAATATGTTGGACGATTCGATGTTCCTCACTGAATGTATTCTTTCCAAACCACAAAGCAGCAGCCCCCGTTAAAAGAGGAATAGTCATAAGCTCCCACATCGTTCTCACTCCTTCTTCCTTATCTTTTAGAAATAGTTCCTTAAAAAAGGAAGCTTCCAAATGCCATCCTTATAGTGACTAGCCTATTCCTTTTTTCCTTCCAGCCTGGTCGGAATCCTGGTCATAAGAAAGGAAGGAAAGCAGACAAGGTATATAAAAAATAAAGCAAGCTCCCTAAGATACCAGCGTTCATTCCAACCTGCATGACCACTCTTACTTTCTCTTTGTCCACCCATCCTTTTTTCTCTGCATAAATCAGCGCAAATAACACCATGCTTGTTCCCAAGACTGTAACCATATGGACCTCCTCCTAAGTAGGTATAGTCGATTGTATGTTGCATGGCTTGTTCAACTTACCTTGTTTTAAAAAACTTTTTAATAGGATTAAGAAAACTTTGTTTGTGGATTCAAAAAATTGTTCATACTGATTGATAAAGATTAATACAATGGAGTGAACAGTGATGGCAAAAAAGCGTAGTAAAATAGGTAAGTGGCTTGACCAAAAGGGATTAAAACAGGAATGGTTGGTAATTGAAACAAAACTTTCCCGTAACACCATTAGTGATATTTGTGCAGGACGTAGAACTCCTACAACTCCTACTTTGAAGAGAGTTATGCAAGCAGTTAGAAAAGTAGATCGGAAAGCCAGAGTCGATGACTTTTTTGATATCTAGAAATATAGACTGGAATATTGTCGTGAAAAAGCGAATAATCATAAGTCATAAATATACATAAGACCGCCTTATACACTAATGGATATTGGGCGGTCTTTGCTATGGGTATGACTATTGTTTAAAGAAAGCTATTTATATAGAGTAATAGCAATTGATTTATATGCTAAAGAGAACTAAAAGTACGATAAGGACGTTTGTAGAAAGGGTAAGGAATACTCCAGAAAGCATTAGTTGTTATTTCAAAGAAGATAATTAGAAAAAGGAATAATGTGAAAAAGATATCAAATTTTATTTCACCCCTAAAAGCAATTGAGAATTTTTCTAATGATCTAGGTCATACTAAAAAGAAAAGAGTGATGGATAGATTGTAAATAACATTTCTAGCAAAATACAGGAGGAAAAGATGAAGCAAACCATTGCAGACTTATTGATTGAATCATTATTACAAGCTGGGGTTAAAAGAATTTACGGTATCGTAGGGGATTCACTAAATGCTGTTTTGGATTCTATAAGACGTTCTGAAAAAATTGAATGGATTGGCGTTCGTCATGAAGAGGTTGCAGCCTTTGCTGCTGGTTCCGATTCTCTACTCAGTGAAAGCATTGCCGTTTGTGCAGGAAGTAGTGGTCCTGGGAACCTTCATCTAATCAATGGATTATACGATTGTCATCGCAGCCGTATTCCTGTTCTAGCTATTGCTGCACATATCCCAAGTAACGAAATTGGAAGTGAATATTTTCAACAGACACATCCAGAGCAGCTTTTTAAAGAGTGTAGTCATTTCAGTGAAGTTATAACGAGACCGGAACAAATGCCTCGTTTAGTAACAATTGCATTGCAGCATGCTATTTCTAAACAAGGGGTTTCAGTTCTTGTTCTCCCTGGTGATGTCGCAGCATTACCTGATGAAGAATCTGTTCCAGAACAAGTGATGCATGTGACTCAGCCAGTCGTTCGACCATCTGATACTGAACTAAAAAAACTTGCTGAGTACCTTAATAATGGAAAGAAAATCACACTGTTATGTGGAGCTGGTTGTGAAGGTGCACATGAACAGTTAATGCAGTTGTGTGATAAACTAAAGTCTCCTATGGTTATTGCTCTTAGGGGGAAAGAATACCTTGAGTATGATAATCCTTACTCCGTTGGACTGACTGGTCTCATCGGTTATTCATCAGGATTTCATGCTATGATGGACTGCGATGTATTGCTAATGCTTGGTACTGACTTTCCATACAGGCAATTCTTCCCTAAGAAAGCTGCCATTCTTCAGGTAGATATTCGACCTGAGCATCTTGGACGGCGAGCAGCTTTAACCTTAGGCCTTTGTGGTGATGTTAAGTATACAATTGAATCATTACTTCCTTATCTAACTGAACAGCATGACTCTCATCATCTAGATAAATTTGTATCAAATTATCAGGATGTTCGTAAAGATCTTGATAATCTGGCAATTGGAAAGCCAGGACAAACACCAATCCACCCTCAATACCTCACAAAAATGGTAAGTGACCTTGCTGATGAAGATGCTGTATTTACATGCGATGTTGGGACACCGACTCTATGGGCCGCCCGTTACCTTGAAATGAATGGGAAAAGGCGGTTACTGGGTTCATTCAACCATGGAACAATGGCAAATGCAATGCCACAAGCTATCGGAGCACAATGTGCCAATCCAGAAAGACAAGTGATTGCTCTATCGGGTGATGGTGGTCTTTCTATGTTAATGGGGGATTTATTGACACTACGTCAGCACAAATTACCGGTTAAGATTATTGTTTTTAATAATAGATCTTTGAGTTTTGTTGAACTTGAAATGAAGGCTGCTGGTTATTTGGAGACAGGAACTGGGTTAGAAAACCCTAATTTAGCGTCTGTAGCACAAGCTATGGGGATTGAAGGAATTCGTGTAGAGGATCCAGCTGATCTTGAGAGTTCCATAAAACAAGCTTTTCAACATAAGGGGCCCGTTCTATTAGATGTTCTTGTAAACCGTCAGGAGTTGGCTCTTCCTCCTAAAATTAAATTTGAGCAAGCTAATGGATTTACGCTTTGGATGCTTAAAGCAGTTCTTAACGGTAACGGAAATAAGCTGGTGGAACTTGCTAAAACTAATTTATTCCGGTAGATATTTTTTGTTTAAAGAAGAAAGGCATTGGTTCATCTCTAACTCTACGTGAACATTTAAATAAAGGCTTAAATAAAAAGCCCCGTTAAAAAGTCTCTAATTTTATTAGAGTTTTTAACGGGGCTCTTAATGTGTTAATTTAAATTTTCATGATACCACCAGTGCTAGCAGATGTAACAAGCTTAGAATAACGAGCTAAATAGCCTGTTTTAACTTTTGGTTCAAAGCCTTTCCAGTTTGCTTTTCGTTGCTCCCATTCTTCCTCAGGAACTTGAACATCCATTGTGCGCTTTTCAATGTCAATGACAATATGGTCACCGTTTTGAACAAATGCAAGTGGTCCACCTTCTGCTGCTTCTGGTGAAGCATGGCCGATAGATAGACCGCGGGAAGCACCTGAAAAACGTCCGTCTGTTACAAGCGCTACTTTTGCTCCTAAGCCCATACCCATAATTTGAGAAGTAGGTGCTAACATTTCCGGCATACCTGGTCCGCCTTTTGGCCCCTCATAACGAATGATAACAACATGTCCTTCTTTGACTTGTCCCCCAGCAATACCTGCTAAAGCTTCATCTTGTGAGTCAAAGACAATCGCTGGTCCCTCATGGGAAGTAATTCCGCCTTGGACACCACCTGTTTTGATAATTGCACCATCTGGAGCAAGGTTACCAAATAACACCGCAAGTCCACCCTTTTCTGAGAACGGATTATCAATTGAATGAATAACATTGTTGTCTTTCACATCACAACCAGCGATGTTTTCCCCAAGTGTTTTTCCTGTTACCGTCATAACGTCAAGGTGAAGGGTACCTTCTTTTTTGGATAATTCATTTAATGCAGCAGATACTCCACCTGCTTCATGCAAATCTTCAATATGAACGTCTGATGCTGGCGCAAGTTTTGAAAGATGCGGTACACGCGCTGCTACTTCATTGATTCGTTCAAGTGGATAATCTATACCTGCTTCGTTTGCAAGGGCAAGCGTATGTAAAACTGTATTTGTTGATCCACCGAGTGCCATATCAAGAGCAAATGCGTTATCAATTGCTTTCTCTGTCACGATATCACGCGGCTTTAAATCTAAATCAATTAAATTCATTAACTGAGTAGCTGAGCGTTTAACAAATTCTTTACGCTCTGGTGCTACTGCTAAAATTGTTCCGTTCCCTGGCAGAGCTAGCCCAAGAGCCTCAGCTAAGCAGTTCATAGAGTTAGCAGTGAACATTCCGGAACAAGATCCACATGTTGGGCATCCAAACTGCTCAAGCTCTAGAAGACCTTTTTCATCAAGGTTCCCTGACTGATAAGCACCCACACCTTCAAATACAGAAGAAAGGGAGATTTTTCGCCCATCACTTGTACGACCGGCTGCCATTGGGCCACCACTAACAAAAACCGTCGGAATATTTAAACGCATAGCAGCCATCATCATACCCGGTGTGATTTTGTCACAGTTTGGAATACAGACCATGCCATCAAACCAGTGTGCTGATACAACCGTTTCTACGGAATCCGCGATAATTTCACGACTTGGTAATGAGTAGCGCATCCCAATATGCCCCATCGCAATACCATCATCTACACCGATTGTATTCATTTCAAAAGGAACACCGCCAGCTTCACGAATTGCTTCTTTTACAATTTTCCCAAACTCTTGTAAATGTACATGTCCAGGCACAATATCAATATATGAATTGACAACAGCAATGAACGGTTTGTTAAAATCCTCTTCTTTTACGCCAGCAGCGCGAAGCAAGCTTCTATGTGGTGCTCGGTCAAATCCTTTTTTTATCATATTACTACGTAGTTCTGCCAAAATAAATCCCTCCATCTAAGTCTCACTATGATGTTTATAAATTTAAACTTTTCAATATTGTAACACTATTCTTAATATAATTGTATCCTTAATAATATTGTTCTGTAATTTATAAGTTTTTTAGATAGATATTATGGTTCCAATAGGTTGAAAATGTTACATAAATAGGTGTATACAAGTAATATTATGGATTTTTTAAGATGTAGTTATTGGCAATCTGGGTATGTTAGAGAAAATGCAGTTAGATTTTAAAACTCGTATGTAAAAGGTGAACTATGTGAAAAGACAAAGCACAAATCCGGTGGAAATTAACAGGTTTGTGCTTTTTTATTACCTCTATCATGTTTTAAGTAAATTGAAATTGTAGATATTATAAATAAAATTAACCTAATATTCCTTCGTTAAGAATAAAATATAACAATGAATATATATCCATTTACCCTCACTTAAAAATATCTCTAAACGCGATCTCTAAAAGGTGTAAGGCTAAATGATAACTTTTATGCAAGTGATTTTAGCAGTTTTTATTTTAATAGGAGGAGTTATAAAACTTTTTCGTATACCATTTCAAGTTGAACACTGGCAGCAATATCAATATCCATTATGGTTCGTGTCGGTAATTGGTCTTATTGAACTTATTGGAGCAATAGGAATGATTGTTGGTATTTGGAATCAATACTTGGTTTTAGGATCTGGCTTACTATTTATAATTCTTATGATAGGGGCCATACAGGCTCATACATTTCGAGCTCATCAAAATATTGTAACGGTTATTCCTGCAACAATCTGCTTGCTCCTATCCCTAGTGGTAATTATTTGAAACTTAAATGACTTTTCCTAAATCTACTGCAATTATCCTTTGAGGAGCCCAAAATCTTATTACATTTAAGAATCTATTTATGTAGGTTCCGTTAATTAACAGGATGATAACTACTCGCTGATGAATTTCCTGTAATAAAAAGAAACCCTTTGCTCAGCATTAGCATAGGGTTTCTATATATAGGGGAATACATTAATATTATGACCAATTTTGTAGCTTCATATACATATATAGTTATATGATTGGTCTTTTATTAAAGGGACGACAAGGATGTTTTAGGAAAAAATAAGTAATACCTCACAGACCTATAGTAGTTATTGCAATGAAAACGCACAAATATAGGATTAAATTTTGCAATTATTTTCTATTTTGCAAAGCATAATCCATTAAATGCAAAATTTGAGGCTTATAATCAAAAATCATGTTAACTAAGGATTAAATAAAGAACTTTTGTTCTTTATTCAATGAAATACTTTAGTTTTTTCCGATTATTGCCACGGTTATCTAAGTAAAACAAATGCTGATAAGATTCTTTGAGTTAATTATTTTTCAGATTAGAATTCCTGGATATTTTGAGGTTTTTGCACAATAATTCCTTTTTAAGGGATAAGGATTTCAAATAATACACTTAAGAAACTGTAAGGGTTTCTACTTAATTATAGAAATCCAACAGTTCAGTAAGAAATAGTAGAGAAATCTTAGTTTTTCTAATAAATAGTAAGTTTGTAAATAAAATTAAGTCAAATCGTCTACTTTTATTTACAAAATCATTATGTAGATGTAAATATAACTACATACTTCAACAACATTCTTTTTCTAAAATAATATTGGTATTCATATTTTAGATTGGGGATGAAAAAAGTGAACAAAAAATTATTGGCAGGTGCCGGATTAGCATTTACTTTGTTATTTAGTCCACTAAGTCAGGCTTTTGCAGGAGAAACAACAGGGGATTTAAGAAAGGTTGATAATGTTGCCCATCGCGGTGCCTCAGCATATGCTCCTGAAAATACGATTGCTGCTTTTGATAAAGCAGTAGAAATGAAGGCGGACTATATTGAAATTGATGTTCAAAGAAGTAAGGATGGCAAACTAGTTCTTATCCATGATACGACCGTTGATCGTACAACGGATGGATCTGGAAAGGTTGGAAATTTCACGTTTAAAGAACTAAGAAACCTAGATGCAGGTAGCTGGAAAGGTGAGCAATTTGCCGGGGCACAAATTCCAACATTTGATGAGATACTTGATCGTTACCATGGGAGAATTGGAATATTAATAGAATTAAAAGCTCCAGAACTTTATCCTGGAATTGAAGAAAATGTAGCTAAAGAATTAAAAGAACGAAATCTTGATAAACCACAAAATGAAAAAATAATTGTCCAATCATTTAATCATGAATCAATGAAAAAAATGAATGAGCTTCTTCCCAAAGTTCCAATTGGCGTTTTAACATCTTCAAGAGCAGACGCAACAGAACAAGCCTTACAAGAATTTTTAACTTATGCTGATTATTTTAACCCAAGCTATGGAATTGTTACTGAAGATTTAGTAAATCAAGTTCACTCCCTTGGTATGAAAATTGGATCATGGACAGTACGTAGTCAAGAAGCCGCGGATTTTTTATTAGATGTGGGAGTTGACGCAATAATTACGGATTATCCGGATTATGTAGATCCAAGAAACTAGTATTCCTGTATAATTGTTAGAGAAAAACATTTCAAGGTTGCTTCTTCGATTCTGCTGTAAATACATACTACTTTCTAGATGTAGCTTTGTAATGAAATCTGATTAAAAACACTTCATAAATCCATGTTTTTTGATAAATAAAAAGAACAATTATCCTCCTCAAAGAAAAGACTCCTATTTTATAAAAGCGCTAGGAGTTTTTTCTTTTTTAGTATGTATATTATATATGTAAAATCAAAACCTTATTTATTAAAAAATAAATTTTATCATTTATTCTTACTAGAAATAAATATGTGATAAAGGTATTTCCGTAATTTAAACCATTTTCAAAAACCCTTATTCTTCTACCTTTTAGAATTTAGGTATTATATACACAGTCACTCTTATCGGGTTTTAAATAAAAAACTGCTGGGTACATAATATACATAAAGAAAGTGGAATTAAATGTAAGTGATAGTTTGCGTTTAATTAAATTTTAAGGGGATGGGATAATGGGCATAAGAAAACGAGTTGTGGGTACCTTTTATTCGGAGCAAGAAGTAATACATGCAATTAAGGGGTTAAAACGTCAAGGGTATCGTGAGACAGATATAATAGTAGTAGCAAAGGATAGGTATAATACTCTGCGGTTAAGAGCCGAAACTGATGTAATGATAGAGGCCGGCACACCGGCTATAAGTTCGTTGGCAGGTGTCATGATGGACAGCTTTCTTACCATGATGACAGGTGGAATGACTAAAACACAGGCTGGGGGTCTAACTTCAAAACTTGTTAGAATGGGCATTCAAGATTTTACCGCGAAACAGTGTGAAACGGATGTAGATCAAGGGAAAATCCTTGTCTTAATTGATGTGGATAAAACTCAAACAATTCCTTCATATACCACGGTTAGGGAGGCTCCATATGAGACAGAGGAGCATAAGGCAGTGCAACTTCGCGAAGAACAACTTGATGTAAGGAAAGAACTTGTTCAGACTGGGGGAGTACAACTTCGTAAGGAAATTGTAGAAGAACAAAGAACTATCCAAGTTCCAGTTATCCGTGAGGAAGCCTATGTAGAACGCCGCCCAGTCGTAGACGGTCAGCACGATGGCAGCCCATTGACAGAGAATGAGATCATTCGTATTCCGATTATGGAGGAACGAATTGAAGTAACCAAAAGACCTGTAGTTGTGGAAGAAGTGATTATCGGCAAGCGTAAAATTCAAGAGATTAAAGAGATGAAAGATACTATCCGAAAGGAAGAAGCGCGAGTTGAACAATCAGAATCTACCGCGGTTCCCGAACTTGCTGACTCTGAAATGTATCAAAACGTGGCTAAGTCCGTAGACCAAAGTCAGCAAGAAGCTGCTACTGCACTTGCTCCTAAGGCTCCAAAAGAGGAAAAGGTTACACTTTCAACCAACAACAAGAAAAGAGAAGCCCACCTTAAAGTGAAAACTTCCCCTGTTATCGAAGAGCTTGAAAAGGTTGCAGACTCAATAGACGATCAGAAACCAGATAATCAAGTCAAAGATACAGATATTACTGCTTCTGAAAAAGAGGAAAATAATAAGAATTCAACAAATAAGAAAAAGAAATAAGGAAAGCTCCTCTACAGATATACTAAAGAGAATAGTTGAGAAAGTTTAAAGAAGGGCTGCCCAGCTTTATTGGCAGCTTTTTCTTGTTTTCCTTCATCATACAAATCGTAAGCACCATTTGTTCAACAAATAAAAACCCTCGATTTTTACTAATTAATTGAGCTCCTAACCATTTATAAAAATCTACTTAACAGAAAAGATACAGCACAAACCTTTGTCTATAGCCTTAAGGCTATATAACATTTAAATTTTTATCTATCAATCTCGTATTAAAACAGTGTAAAAGGGAAATACTTTTTACAAAGAAGAAAAGATAAAGGGGTTGACGTTGGGTGGAAAATAACGTGTTTAATGAAACAAACCAAGTTGAAATAAATATACATGACGAGGTAATGGCTGAATTATTTTTGAATCAAGTTATGAAGGATTTCAAAAAAGGGAAGATCCTTGCAGAAATTGACCAATCATTAAAAAATAAAGATAAAGAAACTTTTTTACGTTTAACAGAAGAACTTCAATCTGTTTCTTGATAAGAGCCTACCCTATTATTATATAAAAGACTCTTTAAATAAAATATCACTTCATATCTAAAAAATAAGGACTTCAACTACGAATCAGTATCTGTCGTCATTATCTAAAGTCTAGATTAAGAATAAGTAAAACTTAACTAACCTTTATATAGCAAATAAAAGAGAAACCCTTTGTTTAGCATTAACAAAGGGTTTCTACATATAGGGAATACATTAGTTAAATTTACAGCATCTCTATTAAATCCAAATGGGAAATGCAAAGCGTTTAATCTTGAAACAAAAAATCACTCATAGTGGTTTTTTAATCACGCATTGATCCTGCTTCTCGGGATGTCATTGCTCCTTGTCCTTCGCTTACATCTTTTTCAATTTCTTGTTTTACTTTTTGTGCATCAGTTCCAGAAAATTCTGGTTTCATAATAGAATTAAAATTCTCTTTAGCTTGTTGATCCTGTTGCATACAAGTCCTCCTCAGGTTATTGTTTATCAATCTTATTATTTACAAAGAAACACTCGGTATATGCCAAGTATTTCAGCAAATTTCACTTAAAGTAAAGGGGGATAATGCGAAAGATCGTTATTAATATTACCTTGAGATCAAGTATACACATTGTACTAACTAAATTTTCAACGCTTTCTTCAATTCCATATCCTCCTTCTATAGATTATTTAGCAGAAATACGCCTCCTTAACGGCATGCCCTCAGGAATTTCAGAGTTAGCAAATTCAATAATTCCCCTAACAAATTTGGTTAAATCTTCTCCATACTCACCTTCTCGTTTATTCGTTAGAGCTTTACAAATTAACTCTTGATAAAATAACATTTTGTTAGAGTATTCTTAGAAGAAATCAGTTATAAAATGAGATTGTTGATTTTATATTTTACTCAGTCTCTCGCTGACAATTATATTTAATAATTGGATTAATCAACATGCAGATTTATAGTAAAAAGTATAAAGAGATAAGAGGAGAGATTAGTTAAATGGTAAAAATTCGTAAGGCTTTAGATCATGAAAGAGACATGATTCGAGAACAAAGAGTGAAAGCATATGAAGAACATGCACAAATCATTCCAGAAACACATTGGAATGCTCTTAGAAAAGCCATATCGTCAGATGCTGATGAACAAATCAATGTTGAACATTTAGTTGCCGCAGTAGATGGGGAAATAGTAGGTAGTGTTGCTTTGTTCCCTGCAAAATCAGATGCTTATGAAGGCCTTGTTGATATGTTAGATTATCCTGAAATAAGAATGCTTGCTGTCACACCACATTCACGAGGAAAAGGTATTGCTGAGTTATTGATAAAAGAATGTATTCTTCGAGCAAAGATAAGTAATTCAAAGTATATTGGCTTACACACCGGAGAATTTATGAAAACGGCTATGCGACTGTATGAGCGTATGGGCTTTATACGAATGCCACAATTTGACTTTCAACCTGCCAATGACGGGATTATTGTAAAAGCGTATCGACTATCTATTGATTTATAACCATATCAATACTTACGAGTAGTCGTAACACTTCATATCTTATATACAGAAATACAAAAGAACCGTACTTTATAAGATACTGGTCGGTCTTTGCTATTGGTATGACTATTATTTGAGAAAGTTTAATCATAGATGCTGTAGAAAAAGAGAAGGTTTTAACCTTCTCTTTTTCTATGTAGTTGTGTTTACTCACTTTTAAAATCTGAGTAGTGAAGTAAGATTGGCTATCTACTTCTGACTAGATAGTGATGGAATATATCCTGTTTTTTGAATTTGGGTCCTCGAAAGACGTTCACCTCTCTCATTTCTGTAAATAAAGAGATTAAAAAATAAATGATGAAAGGTAATCTAACAAAAGGGAAGATGTTATATAAAATGGTTAGTATGCTGTTATAAATGACAAAGGAAAGGAATGATAAATATGAAAATATTTATAAATACTTTAAAAAAGAATACTTCATGTATTCTTGAAGTCATTTATTTGTATACATTGTTCTCTTTCGTAGTTCTGGTGCAAAAACTTCAAGATACCTCCAGGTAATCTCTAAACCTTGGACATACCGACACTGGCATTCTAAAGAAGAATGTGATCAGTATGCAAAATCGATTCATGTTGGAACATTATCAACCTGATTTGGCCTTATTTTACTAACTGTGAGAGGGTACCTACACAGGCCTTATCTCTTGATAAATTTAATTCTTTTTAATCATATGCGTTGCTTCTATTTCTGAAAGGATAGATTTAGCTATAGACACAGATTTCAACCCTATTATCCCAATATTTTATTTTACTTAATTAGATGCTCACAGACACTTTTTTTCTTTAATTCTCCAATTTCTATAGGGTAAGGTTGGTTCAAATTCAGCTAGCCCAATCCTTTATACTAATTAATGAACCATTGACACTGGGAGAAGTGAGATAAAAAAGAAAAAAGCACAAACCCGTTGGTTAACAATGGATTTGTGCTTTTTTACTACCTCGAAAATGTTTTATATAAATTCCTTTTAGTAAAAAATTTATTTATACAAAATATAGGTGTGAATTTGGCATTTATCTTTTAGTTGGTTGGAATGAATTTTTTCTCATTTTCTTTTAGAAAATGCATATATTAGTAGAAGATAATCATATTGTTGAAAGGAAAAATGGGCTTATGATTGCGTCAAGGGCTAAATTTGCTGCCTCGTTATATGCAACGATGTCTATTAGTTTTTGGGGGATTTCCTTTGTCTCTACCAAAGCTGTTTTGGATAAACTTGATCCATATACACTCCTTGTTATTCGGTTCGGAATTGGAGCACTTTTTTTATTGGTATTAT
The DNA here is from genome assembly GCF_900177535.1 of Priestia filamentosa. Classification (NCBI taxonomy): domain Bacteria; kingdom Bacillati; phylum Bacillota; class Bacilli; order Caryophanales; family Bacillaceae; genus Priestia; species Priestia filamentosa. The sequence continues at coordinate 31,222 of NZ_FXAJ01000011.1, read as the reverse complement.
TAGTGTTGAAGCGATATCCATTAAAGATTCCATTCACATATATTCCTCATCTGATTGTGTTAGGCATTCTTGGAGTATTCGTTCACCAAGTTATTCAGGCAACGGCTCTTCTAACAATAGATGCCTCCGCAGCAGGGTGGATCATTTCGTTTTCCCCTGTATTTACGGTCATTCTTTCAGTACTCTTTCTACATGAAAAGATGACCGTATTAAAAGCAGCAGGGATGATTGTAGCTATCATTGGAGTTCTTCTGGTGACCACTTCTGGCAGTCAGCAGTCTTTTCAGTTCCCAATCAACATTGGTTACCTGTTAATGATTTTAAGTACACTAAACTGGGCGATCTATTCTGTACTATTAAAAAGATTGCATATCCAACTTCCCTCTCTTGTTATTACATTTTATATGTGTTTGTTAGGATTTGCTCTAACGACCCCGTTTCTCATAAGGAATAAAGGATGGGAGATCATGCCTCTTTTAACAGATGTGGAGTGGGCTCATTTGTTATTCCTCGGTGTATTTGTATCAGGTGTTGCTTATTGGTACTGGGCAAAAGCATTAGAGGTGTTAGAGGCGTCCCAGGTTTCTGTGTTCCTATATTTGGAACCAGTCGCGACATTGATAACAGCTATTCTACTATTACAAGAAAAGATTATTCCCATAAGCATATTAGGAGGCATCATAATTATAATGGGAGTCATTTTAGTTAATGGACGACTATTCACTTTTTTAAATTCCTTACCATGGAGAAACAAGGATTCATAACCATATCGAAACCATCAAAATCGCCCTACTCATAAGGAGGGAATCGTTGTATGACTTTAATTGAACAGGCAAAGCATATTTTAGATGAATTAAATTCACCTACTCGATTTGAATTACGAGAGGCGCTTTTGGCTTTGGATATAAATTTTGATGAATTAAAGCCACTATTGCAGTCAGCCGAGGACAAACCCTACTATCGAAAGCTTCTCTATCAAAATGACGAAGTAGAATTACTTGTTATGAATTGGTCGGGAATAGAGTGTGCTCCTCACGATCATGGTCATTCATACGGCTGGATTCAAGTAGTGAATGGTATAACTATAAATACGGTTTACGAAGTGAAAGAAAACCAGCTTCCAGAAGAGTTGTTTTCTCAGTATCAGGAAGAAGGAAAGATTTTCTTCGCTCCCCAAAAAGGGGTGCATAAAATGAATAGTGCAGGAGGTACGGATCTCGTCACCCTTCATCTCTATTCTCCACCAATCAAAGGGATGATGGTTTATGATTTAGAAGCATGTGCTGCTTGCGTTGTATCGGATGATTGTGGAGCATGGTGGCCAGATCATCTAAGTCAAAAGGTGAAAGAGATTCAATTAAAGAAGAGAGAATGATGTTTGTTGTTCCTCGGATTGTTTCTCATTTAGAAACCTGGATAATCTTACAGTTAATCTCTAGGTTTCGAACACACGAATATTACTTTTCTAAAGAAAGAATGGAAAGGTGTCTATAATCAACATCATACAAATTAGGATTATATACTGTATAAAAAAAGAAGGCGCATAAGGCCTTCTTTTTTTATAATTTCAATCTAAAAAACTTGATTAGCGAGGTTATAAAGCAGATTTCCTAGGTATAAGTTGAACCTATCGTATACCTATACAAATTTTTGTTCCGGGAAACCTCTGTTTTTGTTCGCTTTTATTTTCAGATAGTCGAGTCCAAATAGAGCAATTGACGCAACAATTAGGGTGACAATCATGAATAAAAACCCGTAATTAAATGATCCTGTTGATTTCACCAGATAACCAACTACCAAAGGGGATACAAACCCACCAATCTGCCCGCCAAAATTGGTAAATCCACTAAGAGTTCCGTGAATCTCACTTGGAAATAAATCAAGAGTGAGTCCCCAAAATGGTCCGTACGCACCAAATATAAAGAAGGATGCAATAGATAAATACATTATACTGCCGTTAGTTGTCTCCGCACTAAAAGCGAAATATAAACCTACACCTGCTAATAAATAAATTACCCCTATAAGAGAAGCACGGTGTTTGACCCGGTTACCCAACCAACCAAAAAACAACAAACCAAAAAATCCTAAGATATAGGGTATTGAAGATGCCAAACCTAAATCCTTAAAGTCAATATTTCGACTTGTGTTCAGATAGGTGGGGATCCAACCCAAGAGACCCCATGCTGCGACGCTTTTTGTTAAATAGGCGGTGAAGATAAGCCAACTGCTGGGATATTTAACAATATCCTTTAGTGCAAAACGTTTCTCTTTCTTACCTGATTTCCCTGCACTTGGACTATCTTCTCTAGAGTCATTTGGTAAAAACCAATACAATAAGATAGCTATTACAATTCCAGGGACCGTAAACCAATAGAATAGACCCTGCCATCCTACTTTTCCCATAATCCATACGGAGAGTGGAGCACAAAGAGCCGGACCTAACGGAATGGCTGTATTATACAGACTTGATGCTAGGTTTCGGTCTGATCCCTGAAAAAATTGACCAAGCATCTTCCACTGAGACCCTGTTCCTAATGCTTCACCGGCCCCAAATAATGCTCGCATAGCAATTAACATACCAACTGATGCAACCATTCCAGATAATCCTGTAAAAATGGACCACCAAATCACTCCAAAAATCATCACTTTTTTTGCTCCAAAACGATCAGCAAGCATTCCTCCAGGTATTTGCATTAATCCATACCCTAATGTAAACGCTGCTAGAATCCAACCAAAACTATCAGCATCCATATTAAGATCTTTCATCATCAATGGTCCTGCTGTAGATATATTTACACGATCTAGATAGGATACCATATAAGTGAGCCATAATAATAATAAGATAATCCATTTATTTCTCATTATTTACCCATCCCCATTACTGTTTTGCAACCAATTTTATCTTTATAAACAAAACGCTAAAAACTACTTTATTTTTAGCGTTTTTCGAATACAATCCTCCTTTGAACTGGGCGCAAAAATTACCCTTCCATGATTGATATGGATACTCGGATTGTATTGGATATGACCAGTAATAATGTCTCCTTCTGAATCCGAATATTGAACTTCAGAATGATCTGCCTGCAAAACAAGGACATGGTTTACATAGTCAAACTTCAGATTCATAAATCGGCTTGTGGTATTTAGTACAGAGGCAAAAACCTCATCCCTTGAAAGCCCACCTGCAATAAATCTCGAGATGATATAACTCATATCACTAACCGGTGGTTTCTTCCATGTATTTCTTACAATATCCGAGCTAATGAAGTGGGGCTTGATTCCCTCTGTTAGGGCTGCCTGCTGAAATACTTTCCAAGCGAAATGTTTGCTACCCTGACCAACGTCTAACAATAAACCTTTTTCAACCGCATCTTTAAAAGAAGTAGATACTTTTCCATACTCATCCAAAACATGGCCTTTTTGACCGTGATAAGGGTGTGTTAATACATCACCAGGTCGTAAAATTTCTACAACTTCGTCAATGGATAGTTCGGAACCCGTTAGATGAACCATTACTTTTAAGCCACTTTTTTCTGCAGCAGCACGTGCAATGTTCAATAATGCTCGATCTGTTTTTGCATCCACTTGACCTAATCGAACTTTAAAACCATATAGTCGATCTCCTGCATTGGACGCGGTTTCTACTAAACGCTCTAGTGATATGTTTTCAGGCTTTGTTGGATTCGGGTTTGGGTGGATGGTAAGACCTTCGGGAAGGACTGAAAGCCAAGAGCGAATCTCCATTTGACTATTCTGCCATAATCGGTCTGCATTTTCCCACCCTTCATATCCAAATGTTCCTGCATCAACAGATGCCACCACTCCTGAGGAAATATATTCGGTATCAGTTACAGCAACAGGAGCACCTGGTGCCCAAATGTGACAATGAAAATCAATTAAACCTGGGACTAATAAATGGGATGCAGATAGATGAATTTCTCGATCCTCTGCATTAGTTACATCTATATCCAGATAATTGTTTTCTTTAAAAGTGTCTCCCTTCCAAATTAAACCACCATGTAAACGCCATGTTCCCAAGATATAATCACTCCACTCAATGTTAGTCTGCCAAGTATATAAACTGTGCTCTCTATGAAATATTTGAACTCTTTTTATTTGTATCCTCAAATGCCGTGATTACATCCAACCAATTTTCTGGGGTCTTTCCTTGAAACTTTTCTTTTAGATTCAATTCTGCTAATAGCTGAAGCTTATCTTTTGCTGCATTTGACATCAAAGAACTTAAATTTGAGGACTCTAGCATTTCTATGGAACCTTCTAATTCTATGGATCTTCTTAGTGCATGAATTGAAGTTCCTGTAACTAAACGATTCATAGTCTCCTCAAAAATCTTCGAATTCATTGTCTCACTTATAGAACTAATCACCAGATTTTCTACGCCAAACTTGTGCGCTGCTTCTAACATTTCAACCAAAAGAGCAGGTAGCCCTTTCATAAAAATACTACGAATCAACTTAACTGCCGATGCATCTCCAGGCTTTTCACTTACTTTTGAAATATCCATTCCATATCGAGACATGATATCAATAAATGCATCTGTACCCTCACCACTTGCTAGAATCGGGACTTTATGCTTATAAACTGGTAGAGGTCCCATCATAGATGCATCGACGAAGCTAACACCTTTCTCCTTGAGGCTATTGCTAATTTTTCTTTTTATATCTGGCGTTGATGCAGATACATCAATATAAATGAGTTCTTTTCTCAGATAAGGTTTTAAAGAATCGCTGACTTCGTATGCTTTATTTGCTGGCACAGCGACAATTAGCATCGCCAGATCTTCTCTCATTAATAACGATTCGGGTGTATATTCCAGTTCCACTTGTGCTTGTTTAGCTCGTTCCTTAATTTGCGGACCAAAAGTAGGGTGATCTAACATGACATCATGAGCACAAATAGTTTCTAACCCCTCTTGTTTTAATCCGATTGATAATTCAAAAGCTGCCTCCCCAAACCCAATAAAACCTAATTTCATTGTGAAATTCTCCCCTTTTCTTATAATCCATACGCTTTCATTTGTTCTCTTAGCCAATGAGGTTGAATGTTTCCTCCAGGTCTACCTTCCGTACGTGCTTTTTCATAGGCTGCAATATTTTCTAGACGTGTTTTCTCGTAATCTAGTTTTTTCTCTGCTTTGGAAAGAACCTCTTCAATTTTGTCTTTTGGAACTACCACAACTCCATCATCATCGCCAATAATTAAATCTCCAGGAACAACGGAGACTCCCCCACAAGAAATAGGCTTATGAAGTTCTCCTGGACCGTCTTTTAGGGGACCATTAGGAATAAACCCTTTTGCAAAGATAGGGAAGTCTGATTCACTAAGTGTCTCCTTATCACGAACTAATCCATCAATAATAATTCCTTCAATTCCCATGGCCTTCGCTGCTCCTGCCATCAATTCACCAAGATAGGCATTTGTAGTGTGTCCCTTTCCATCCGCAACCAAAACATACCCTTCTTTTCCATCATAGATTGCCTGGTGAAGAAATAAATTATCTCCAGGTCTCAAACTTACAGTTAGAGCAGTTCCAACTACCTTCATACCTGATGCTACCGGCTTTATTTTGTAATCCATAGAACCTGTACATCCCATCGCATCCGATATAAGAGTCGTGTTAAGAGATTCTGCTCTCTCGATAATATCCTTAGATAATAGTGGTGCTAATTTACTCACTTTTATACACTCCTTTTCTATTTTGGTAGTTAAACGATTAATTAGATATAATTCTCAAAGATTATGTTTTGTTTACACGCCCCAAAGATAACGCTTTCAAAACTGGTTAATTTAATAAAATTATTGATGTAATCCACTATCCCTTCATAACTTTATTGCTTTGCTTTTAGACTAAAAAAATAAAAGAAGATTCTTATAAAATGAAGTATTAAAGTAATAAAAATTACAACAAGTTTAAATATAGTAATATTTATTACTAACAATATAGATGTATATTATCACTAATACTTAATAAAGTAAACCTTATTATTGAATAGAAGAGGAGGCGAAATTGTATTGTAAACCTTATCATTTAAGGAGATTTTTTTTTACATAAAAAAATTAGCATGATAAAATTCAATTAAATATTGTAATAAATATTCTTCAATAATTTAAAAATGTAAAATTTACAATATAATCTGTTCAATTGGAGCGAATATATGGAAAATCCACTCTTAAAATTAAAAAATAACATCTCACAACTAACAGAAACCCAGCGAAGAGTTGCAGACTATATTCTTAAAAATCCTGTAGATGTAGCCTTCTTAACAGTTGATCAATTGGCCTTAACTGTAAAAACCAGCACCACTACCATAATGAGATTAACGTTTAGTCTAGGTTACTCCGGATATACAGAGTTTCAAAAAGGTCTTCAAGAGCTTTTACGTAATAATGCTGCTCCTCAAATCCGATTAGAGACAAATTTAAAAGATTTAGATGATAGTGATTTATGGATGCGCTGTGCAGAAAATCAATTTAATAACATTCAATCCACGGTAGAAATGATTTCCACAGAGAGTTTAAATACAGCTCTAGAGATGATTATTTCTGCAGATCGAATATTTTGCACGAGCGTAAGGAGTGGTTTACCAGTAGCACAACATCTATCTTTTGGGCTTAATCGTTTACTGGGAAACTGCGAATTAATTGTATCCGATTTAAGTGATTGGGTTGATAAAGGCATTACTTTAACTTCTAAAGATTTAGTGATTGCAACTTCTTTCCCAAGATACGCTAGAAGAACTGTTGAATTTGCAATAGCTGCTAAAAATAATGGTGCTCAGGTCATTTCAATTACTGACAGTTATTCTTCTCCTTTAGTTGAGTACTCAAACTTAGTACTACCTTGTAGTTCTACTAGTATTGCTTTTCATAATTCTCCAGTAGCATCTATGCTTGTAGCCGATTATCTGATAAGTTCTATAGCTATAAACTACCCAGAAAAGACAAAAGATCGTCTTGATGAAATTAATTCCATTCTTACACAAATAAACTATCATTATACGGATTAAATTTATAAAGGTGATAGGGATATGAAATATTGAATTGGCAAGTTAATTCGATACCTCATACCACTATCACCTTTTTATTTGTTTTGGTTAATATCTTACTCTATCTCATTCAATGCCAATTTAAAAAAATATTTACTTTTAACAAGTAACCATGGTAGTATACATTTAAATAGTCAAAATTATTACAACATTAAATAATAAAGTAATAATTATTACTTTATTATTGTTTTTATTGATGAAATTAATTAGCTTTCTAAAATGGTTGCTTTTTTAGATATCATCCGGAAGATATCTTACTCCTGCATTCCTGAGAGCCTATAAAGTGACTATAAATTTATGAATTCTAGGATTTAAGATATTTTGACTTACATAGTTATGAAAACGTTATCTTGAATATTTTTATTCCAAGTAAGAACACCATATTTTAAGTAAAGGAGGGATTCATTAAAAATGAAAAAAGAGACCTTTTTTATGAATAGCATCAATAAATCAGTGCAGGTAAAGGGAAGATATAGATAATTTTATTTTTTGTAAGGGTTTACAAATGTGAACCTATTACTGTTTAGCTATTAATATTTATTTATAGTTAAATGCCAGGGAATGATATGGGAAAATATAGAGGGGGTATAGTATGCTAACATTTCTAGGATTTTCAATGATTGTAGTTTTTATGTATTTAATTATGAGTAAGCGTTTGTCCGCATTCAGTGCGCTTACAGTGGTACCAGTTATTTTTGCCCTAATTGCTGGATTTACTGATTTGGGACCAATGATGATGAAAGGCCTTGAAACCATTGCTCCAACGGCAATTATGATTATCTTCGCCATTCTTTATTTTGGTGTATTGATTGATACAGGTTTATTTGACCCACTAGTAGCGAAAGTCATAAAAGTGGTGGGCGGTGACCCTTTGAAAATTGTAGTGGGTACTGCAGTCCTATCCTTAATAGTAGCTCTGGATGGGGATGGTACCATTACATATTTAATTGTAGTAACTGCATTTCTTCCACTATACAATCGACTAGGTATGAATAAACTTATTCTAGCCTGTATGCCTGCATTGGCAATGGGGGTTATGAACCTAACTCCATGGGGGGGACCTGCTGTACAAGCTACGGCGGCGGTAAAAGCAGATGTAACAGATTTACTTCTACCACTTATTCCTTCTATGATTGCAGGAACGCTATGGGTTTTGGCAGTTTCTTATTTTCTTGGGCGCCGTGAACGTAAGAGACTAGGAGTTGTAACTATTGATACAGCATTTAGTAAAGAAATTGCTGCCGATATTGATATGGGTATGGATGCATCAATAAAGCGTCCTAAACTATTTTGGTTTAATTTAATTTTAACTATTTTAATACTAACAGCTCTAGTTATGGGACTTTTACCTTTACCAGCTCTATTTATGATTGGGTTTGCTATTGTAATGATTGTAAATTATCCAAATTTGCAGGATCAAAAGGATCGTTTACACGCTCATGCGGGAAATATACTAACTGTTGTTTCTATGATATTTGCAGCTGGTATATTTACTGGAATTATAGATGGAACTGGAATTGTTAAGGCTATGGCAGATACTTTAATCGCTGTTATACCAGATGCTCTTGGACCAAAGTTAACAGTAATTGTTGGACTGATAAGTATGCCATTTACCTTTTTCATGGCAAACGCTCCATTTTATTTTGGGATTATTCCAATTATGGCTGAAACAGCTGCTCATTTTGGCATCCAGCCACTAGAAATAGGGCAAGCTTCCCTATTAGGACAACCATTGCACTTATTAAGTCCATTACAAGGTTCTATTTACGTATTAATGGGGCTGCTTGGTATTGATATAGGAGACCATATTCGCTTTACGGCCAAGTATGCAGTCGGAACAGCATTAGTTATGATTATTGTTGCAGTTCTGTTTGGAGTATTATCCATTTAATCTATTTATAGAAAAATGATAATGATTGGAAACGTTCTTAAAATTACATCTAAGCAGAATATAAAAAGCGCAAACTCGTTGTTATGGAACGGGTTTGCGCTTTTTACTACCTGGAACATGTTTTACATAAACTAAAATTATATTTAAATTCTAAACTTATAGCTGCAAAGGGATCAACATAACAACATAGATTGTCCTATAACAATCCAATCCATTTTTGCTATTATTTATTCAATTCAATCGTTTCATTAACATCTGTCGATTTAGAACTTTGCCCTGTTATGCGTTTATAGAAAAAGACAATTTTCTTCGTGAAATTACCCGTTTCCCAATATTCGGCTGCTTCAGCTTTTACCTTTATCAAGACAACATTAGGATTATCATAAGAAGTTTGCATAATTTTTTCATATGCTTTGCTCCACAATTCCTTTTTCTTGTCTAAATCATCAACAATTTCTGCTCTTCCACGTACAGAAACATAGGATTTACCTGCATAAGTCACATTAACATCTTGATCATGTAAAATTTCTTCATATTTATTAGTCTCTTTTTTAGTAAAAAACCATAAGTCCCCATCAAACTCTACTTCCTGTGTTTTCATAGGCCGAGAAACAAGCCCTTCTTCAGTTACCGTAGTCAGCATGGCCGTGTCTATGTCTTTAATTAACTCTCTTAATGTTTCTACTTCTTCTTGTTTCATCATGTTAGACATTTCCATCACCTCATTAATGTTTATAGAGGTATACTACCCTTTACACCAACTTTTATTCAGGTGTAGCGGATTACTAAATGAACTCTAAACATACCTCTTCTTCACTAACAGATGAAGTTTCTTTTTATATAATTCATAAAATTCAGATATATATTACGATTGTCCGTAAAAATATATATAAGCGAAAAAAACGCAAACTCGTTGTTATTAAACGGGCTTGCGCTTTCTTACTTTCTGTAATAAAAAAAACCCTTTGCTCAGCATGGGGTCGGTCCCGATTGGCATCAGTCTTTTAACTTTGTTTATAATAAGGAACTACCTAAAATTGAATATTATTCGATTTTAACTTTAATATGGTCTATAGCATTGTAACCATAGCCCTTTCTGTTCCAAATTGGTTCTAATGGTTGAATATTTCCCTTAGAATCAGTAGCTTTTGATTTTATCGTGTATTCGCCTTTTTTTAATGCATTCCATTTATAATTCCAACGAACCCATGAATGTTTCTCAGCTGAAGAGGTTAGTTTACATTCATTCCAAGTTTGACCTCCATCAATACTGATTTCTACCATTGTAATTTGTCCTTCACCTGTCCAGGCAATCCCCTTTATTTCATAAACTCCCGAATGCAATAATTGCATATTAAATGGATATTGGATTGTTGAGTTAACGTTAATAGTAGTTACGGGAACTTTTCCATTGTCGTTTTCTTGGTTTGGATAGTAAACGTAATCAACATCTTGAAAAGGACCTTTAAATTCCTTATCAATTACAATAATTTTTTTAATCCATTTTACAGAAGCCATTGCATACCATCCGGGGACAATTAATCTTAGGGGAAATCCATGTTTGAAAGATATGGGATGACTGTTATATTCATAAGCAATAATGGTATTTGGATCAAGAGCTTTTTCTATCGGTAAACTTCTAGAGAAATTATATAATTTGTTGGAATCAGGTCTTTGACCATTATCATAACCCTCAAAAACAATTTCTTTTACATTATCAAGCAATCCTGTGTACTGCAGTAGAGTTTTCAAAGATACTCCTCTCCAAATGCCTTGACTTATTGCTCCCTTTTCCCATTGCTCCCCATACACTTTTGGTTTAAATAATTCTCGCTTATTACCAGAACATTCTAAGACCACTTTTATTGTTTTTGCTGGCATGGAGTAAATCTCCTGTAAAGAAAAAACTTTAGAAGTATGCACTTGTCCCTCTATTGGGAGAAAATAAAAGGATGATGTAAAGTTTGGATAAGGAAAATGATTCCTTCTATAAAATAGTTTATCACTTATAATATCATCAGGAACAAGATGAATAGGCGTTTCTTGGTTTTCAGGAACTAACGTTTTTGTAATTAGGTAAGGTCTTAATTTTTGGAAATCAGAATTTCTCATATGAATACCTCCTTTAAAAAGAAGTTGCTATGTAATCCTATGTAAACTATAAGAAACGATTCCACAATCTAATACTTTTTTAAAGTAAAACATCACTCTTTATTAATATAAGGAATCAACATGTAGCAGTATGAGTTTTATATTAACAATTAAGTTTTTCTGTAGATAATAAACAAATACCCGTAAATATATATAACTGAAAAGAAAAAGCACCAACTCGTTGCTACTGAACGAATTTGCTCTTTTTTACTGTCACGAACATGTTTTTTATCATTTAAAGTAAAATAACAATCAATTTAATGTGAAAGTATTGTAAGAAATACAATAACGGAACCTCTCTATCTTTTAAAATGTAAAATATAAGTGCATAGTATTAAACAAAAAGGAGAGAAATAAAAAGGATGAAAAAGGATGTATTTTTAATAACTGTAGTATTGATATTGTCTTTACTTATGGTTTTTGGAATGATTATGGGCGCTCAATATTTAACAAGTTTTGTGTTAAATTTCAAATATGAAAGTCCTTTATCATCCTTGCTAATAGCAATTAATTCAATGGTAGCTCTTATCATATTAGTACCAATTAGCCTTGTATCTGAGCCTATTATTAAACATTTTTTTAAAAAAACTAAGTTACCTCTCTTTTTGCTACATATACTCGAATTTATGTTATTCTTACTTTATATGAAATGGAGTATGGAACATTATAATCTTGCTAAGTTTAATTCATTTTCTTCGGAACTAACTTTTTGTATCTTTACATACATTTTTTTGTTCAGTCTCTATATATGGGGTAAGGTAATTGAGAAAGAAGAGAAAGAAGATAAAAAAGAGCAAGCTCGTTGCCAATGAACGAATTCGCTCTTTTTTACTTCCTGGAAGCAACATTAAGTTAACTAAATATGGATATGGTGTGGGAAATAACAAAATTCCCTTTAATATTCGGGATAGAGTTATGCTATAAAAAGTTATGAACCTATTAACTAATGTAAAAGTTTATCTACTGCATCTTTTAGCTTTCCATAAGTTTTCAATGTGCTCATATCTATCCCTAATTGAACAGCTGTTAAGGAAATTTCTGGGCGAATACCTGTAATGGTTGTCTCAATTCCAAGTAAGTCCAACATCTTGATAACTTGGAACAATTCATTGGTCATCATGGTATCAATGAAAGATACACCTGATAAGTCCATGATTAAGCAAGACAGATTGAGCTCTTTTGCTTGCAACATAACTTTCTCCGCAAAGTTACTGTTCTTATAATCATTAATCTGACCAATGAGTGGGAGCACTCCTACTGTATCGGAAATACTAATAACAGGGGTACTAAGCTTAGAAATCAGCATTTTTTGAGCATTAGATTGTGCATCTGAAACTTGTTCATAATAAACCGTAAATAGTTCTATCGTTCGGTCAAATGCTTCATTCACTAACTTATTCCATAAAAAAAGATCTTCATATGTAATGCTAGACGGATAAAGGTAGAAAAAGGATTCAATTTGTTTTAAAAAAATTAAACGAAACTTTTTAAAATGTTTGATACTCTGATAAAGGGGATCACCTCTCTGAGCCCTATTTGTTGCAACTTTCTGTGCCCAATCATTAAGATTTTCTAGTGATTTTCCGGTAAGAACTTTTGCAATTGTACAGATAAAATATTGATTCTGTTCTCGAAGATATTCGGTTGTCTCTGAGGAAGCATCAGCTGTATAAATAGAATTCTCTTCTACTTCTCGCGAGTCTAGCCATTCTTGAGACATTTCATTGATATGTTGTAGTAAAAAGTCATGTAGTTTTTTCGTCATTTCATCCATAGAACGTTCTCCTTTATTGATATCTAACGTTCTCTTTCCCCTTTTGCGTAAAAGAGAAACTTTTACTAGTATGATGAACAAGGGTTTCCGTTCATTTACCGACCTTTACTTAAAAGGGATTCAAGCAAACGAAAATCGTATGACGGAATATATGGAGAAAAGTGTTGGAACTATTACAGCTGTTAACCCACATCTTGGTTATGAAACAGAAGCAGGAATTGCTGGGAAGTCTTTAATATAGTATGAAAAATCTCACTTGATGGAGTAGGGTTTTTACTTCCTCAAATTTATTTTATGTAAACTAAAGAATTGTTGATAGTTTTTTTCAAGACATAGGGTGCTCAGAGAGATAGAAGAAAAACCTAATCTTCCTGTTATAGAAAATTAGGTTTTTCTCCATACTATCGGAACACAATTAATTATGACCTACGATTGGATGTGGTACGTATGGATCTTCGAGAAAGGCAATTTCTTCAGGGGTTAACTTAACGGATAAAGAATCTACAGCACCTTCGATATGGGAAATTTTCGTCGCACCGATAATCGGAGCAGTTACGGGTTCTTTTTGTAATAGCCAAGCCAGAGCAATATGAATACGAGGAACACCACGTTTTTCCGCGATTGCTGCGACTCGCTCTACAACTAATCGGTCAGCATCAGCCGTTGCATCATATTTAGATTTTTGAACTTGGTCGGTTTCAGAACGTTGTGTGGTTTCGGACCAATCACGAGTTAATCTCCCTGATGCAAGTGGACTGTACGGAGTCACCCCGATTTTTTCTTCCCTACAAAGGGGCAACATTTCTCTTTCCTCTTCACGGTATAAAAGATTTAAATGATTCTGCATAGAGACAAACCTTGTCCATCCATTTTTCTCTGCTACATGTAACGCCTTTTGAAACTGCCATGCGTACATGGCGGAAGCACCAATGTATCTGGCTTTCCCGGCCTTCACAATGTCATGTAATGCTTCCATTGTTTCTTCAATTGGCGTATTGTAATCCCAACGGTGGATAATATAAAGGTCTACATAATCGGTTCCAAGACGTTTTAGACTCTTATCGATTTCGCTCATGATGGCTTTTCGAGAAAGACCAGCGCCATTAGGTCCTTCATGCATTTTTTGGTGTACCTTAGTTGCAATGACCACTTCATCACGATTGGCATAATCATTTAGAGCTCGTCCAAGAAACTCCTCGCTAGTTCCCATTGAATACACATTCGCCGTATCAAAAAAATTTATTCCGAGATCAAGTGCTTTTTTTAATAATAGAGCGACTTTGTTCTTCATTAAGTACCCATTGATGAATCCATTTTTCTGCATCACCAAAACTCATACAACCAAGACAAAACTTAGATACATCCAATCCTGTATTTCCAAGTTTCACATATTCCATTGGTTTACGCCTCACTTTCTTTTATTAGCGTTTTTAGTTTCAATTCAATTTATCTTCACCTATTATCTCATAGATAATAAAGAAACCTTTAACCTATAAGTATCAAGTTTTTGCCTAATTCTCTCAATACTCTTTCTATCTTTATAAGTGTCAAGGAGAATGAATGTGTCGAAGATGTAGGAAAAGGAGAATAACATATGTCTGAGGACATCTACAAACAGCAACATGAAATTTCCAAACTTATTGAGCAATACTCAGGTCGGGACAGTGTTCACGCTACCTCTATTCCATCTTTATTTCTCATCCGTGAATCCATTACTATTGAACCTATCTCGAGGGTTAATGAGCCTTCTTTTTGCCTCATCTTACAAGGAGAGAAGGATGTATGGTTGGGAGAGGAACTCTTTCGGTTTTGCCCTGGTAAATATATTGTGGCCTCTGTTGACCTACCAGTAACAGGTCAAGTTATCAAGGCTTCAACAGACTCTCCCTATTTGGCTTTTAAACTTGAGTTTACCCCCGGAGAAATTTTAGAGCTTTTAAACGACACTACTCTTCAAACAGCACAGAAGAAAAATACAAAAAGAGCTATGTTTATAAGCGAAGTAACACCATCTTTGTTGGACGCAGTAGTAAGGTTAGTAGGTCTGTTAGATAATCCAAAACATATCCCAGTACTTGCGCCTTTATTCAAGAAGGAAATACTGTATTGGATTTTACAGGGTCCGAATAGAGACGCTCTGGAACAAATGGCATTGAAAGGTAGCAATGCTGTCCGAATTAGAAGTATAATAGAGCACATTATCCATAACTATGAAAGATCTTTTCGAATAGAGGAGCTTGCGGAAATAGCAAACATGAGTGTCGCTTCCCTTCATCGGCATTTTAAATTGGTAACGGCCATGAGTCCTATTCAGTTTCAAAAACAATTGAGATTGCAGGAAGCTAGACGTTTGTTATTAGTTGACTCATCAGATGTAGCTGATGTTGCCTTCAGGGTGGGGTACGAAAGTCAACCGCAATTTAGTCGAGAGTATTCCCGCATGTTTGGTCTTCCACCTAGAGACGATATAAATCGAATAAAAGAGAATTACGTTTAAATAAACCAAGTAGAAAATATGCTAGATTGAAATTTGTCCGTAAAAGGTATATTTTTACGGACAGTTTTTTATATCTATCTATAATATACATAGATTGCAAATAACTATAGCTTAAGAAAAGTGTAAATCAATAAAAAGATAAGCATAGGTCCAGATATCCACTTTTTGGCCCTATAGTCTTTACTTCTATAAAATGGACGAGAAATTGAAAGATATCCTCTACATCCACTTATTATTTATTTGATTCTAAAGCTTCATAAACAGCTGTGACCACACTCCCGTAGCTTCCTGTTGTGAAAAGATCACCGAAAAATTGATTGGAATTTACAGCAGGATTCACAAGCGGCGAATGCTTTTTATTAGTGAGCAGGACGATTCCTAAGTTCTGCTCAGGGTCAATAATTGTCACCGTTCCCGTCCAGCCTGTATGACCATATGCACTGTCGCTTGCATATTTGCTGAACATCCAGTCCATGCTGTCATCGCCGTTTAATCTCCAGCCGAGACCGTATGTTGAGTTCATCTCGGAAGGTGCTACGAATTCTTCTATCGTTTCTTTTTCAAAGAATGATTCATTACCGTAACTGCCGCCATTCAGCATGACTTGCAGAAGAACAGCGAGATCACTAGTTGTAGAGAATAAGCCGGCATGTCCAGAAACACCTTCCATTGAATAAAATGCTTTTTCATCATGTACTTCACCTTGTAATGTATATGTCCGAACATTCGGGAAGCTGATGACACCATCACGCGTATTCCCCATTAATTCAGTTGCAGCAAAATCTTTTGGTTTAAAACCCTTTTGAAGAGGATTGAACATAGTGTGCTTAAGACCTAAAGGTTTGTAAATAGCATTTTCAACATAATCATCAAGTTTTTGTTCGGTGACCTTTTCAACTATATACCCTAAAAGCATATAATCTACATCGCTATATATGTTTTTGGTGCCCGGTTTATATTCCAGCGGTGTTTTAGTCAGCATTTTCAATGTCGTTTCACGATCTTGGGAATATAGATCGCCGGCTACTTCAGGATTATGATATGCGGGATCGGCCGGAAAACCAGCACTGTGATGCAGAATGTCGACCAAACGTATAGTATCCTTTCCTTTGATCTTGTCTGTCGGTTCATCTTTAAATTCAGGAATATATTCTTGTACCCGTGAATTTAAATCAATTTTCCCTTCGCTGACAAGTTTCTGAAGGGCAAAATTTGCTGCATACATCTTAGTATTTGATGCGATATCAAACATGGTGTCCTTTTTCATTTTCAAAAACTTATTAAGTGGTGTATGTCCCTCAAACTTTTGTTTATAACCGTAGCTTTCATTCTTCACGATTTTACCGTCTTTTATGACAATCAGTGCTGCTCCAGGAAAGCCGGCGGCCACTTCTTTTTCAATCAACTGATCCACTTTTTCAAGTTTTTCAGACGAAAACCCGACTTCCTCCGGCTTTTTTGCTTTTGTTAAAGTAGGATATTCAACGTGTGCTTGAGGAGATGTTTTTTCATTTGACTCCGCAAAAGAAGCAGAAGGTACAAGTAATGAGATAGCCAAAACGGAAGTTAGTGCACAGCTTGTCCATTTTTTCATCATGTTTCGTTTCCCCCTCGAAATCGTATTTTGATAACTTATGTAACAACCAATCAATTTACTTTAAATAATTATGAATGCGTTTACATTATAATCTTATCAATTATAAATATAGTCGTCTATACCATTTATGGTTCTAGTGTGAAAATAATGCAATAGAAACATAGAATGGTAATATCCTGTTAAACTTAAGATGATGCAGCTACTCAAAATAATTTATGAATGAATTCAGCCTCATTTTGAACAAACTTTTCCCCGTGATGAGGTTGATCCTTTTTAACCGTATTCATGGCTTCGATACCATTCAAAATATAGGTGGCTTTTCGAAACGACTTCAATCCTAACGTGGAACGAACACGCTTCCTGATAAAACGTTTCTTCATCATTTCTACCAAGTCAAGGAAACTTAAATTGTACCTTAGGTACCATCTGACAGTTAACAAAATGATATTAGGTTGATAGTGTTTCCACATAAATAAGTTTTGCTTTTCCACACTGATCACGCCCTTCTTTTAGAATACTAGTATCAGTATGTCCAAAATTTAGAGATTAGTTTCAAGTCGGCTGCAATTTTGCACCAGAGCCAAAATATTTAACCTTCATCTGCAAGCTTCATTTTTAATTGTTTACCCGGAAATGATAACAGGTTATAATCAGAACTATGTATTTTCGGGTATCGAATTAAATCTACATTTTGGTCCCTTTGTGCTTAATGTAGGATGGGAGCTTGTAGCCTACATTTCTGTAGTGAAATGAAATACAAACTATATAGAAAGGCGAGGAAAAATTGAATACATTTAGTGGAAAAAAAAGAATTCAACTTGCGATACTTTTGGGATCACTTGGACTCTTAGGTCCTTTTACAATTGATACATATTTACCTTCCTTCCCTACAATCGTAAAAGATTTTCATACTACGGCATCACTCGTACAAATTAGTTTGACAGCATGCTTATTAGGATTGGGAGCAGGACAATTATTTATTGGCCCATTGAGTGACGTGAAAGGCCGTCGTAAACCTTTACAATTGTTTCTTTGTTTATACTTATTAGCTTCTTTAACTTGCTCGTTTTCACCGAATATCTATTTCCTTATTGTGGCTCGTTTTGTCCAAGGATTTTCCGCAGCAGGCGGACTTGTGGTTTCAAGAGCTGTCGTCAGGGACCTTTTTAGTGGAAAGGAACTGACCAAATTTTTTACTTTAATTGTATTAGTCGGTAATCTCGGCCCAATCGTTGCACCGATTGCTGGAGGAGCCATTCTTTCGTTTACCAAGTGGAATGGAGTTTTTATTGTTTTAGCTTGTATTGGAGCTATATTAATCTTCATGGTTTCTCTAAAACTACCAGAAACGTTACCACCTGAAAAACGTGTACCTAGTAATCTGCCACAGCTCATGAGCAATTTTGGATCCTTATTCAAGGAACGGGAATTCATGGGATACGCATTCACACAAGGATTCACGACAGCTGGAATATTTGCTTATGTATCTGGTGTTCCATTTGTCTATCAAAATATTTATCATGTTTCTCCGCAACAGTTCAGTCTACTCTTTGGAGTTAATGGTTTAGGCTTGATTATTGGAAGTCAGTTGGTTGGACGCTTGGCCGATCGCATTTCGGAGCGGACATTTTTAAAGATAGGACTGGGAATTTCTATGGCAGCAGGAGCAATCCTACTCATCGCTCTTCTTTTAAAAGCTCCATTAATTGCCGTGGCGATCCCGATTTTCTTTTTTGTCTCATCAATCAGTATTATTGGTACTACGTCCTTTGCATTAGCCATTGAATCACAAGGACATATTGCAGGCAGCGCCTCCGCATTATTAGGCTTATTGCCATTTGTACTCGGATCGCTATCATCCCCTCTTGTTGGAATAGCGGGATCGTATACCGGTGTTCCAATGGGCATTACGATCTTTGGTGCTAGCTTGTTGGCATTTCTTTCCTATTTTATTTTAGTTCGAAAGCGTTCGGTTAGGATGCGGAGGCCCAATGATGCTGAACAAGGTTCTAGGCTATAATGTGGATTTAAGTCAATTGGACAGTTGACATGTAAGAAGAAAAAAACATTAACGTTATTAACAACACGCCCCAAGTGATGAGTCATCACTTGGGGCTGTTTTCGTTTTGATGCATTGTTTCTATAACTAAAATGAGCCAAACTATACAACTATTGCATACAAGTTTGCGTATTTTAAGCTCTTTTATTGTTTTCTTTTGTGCACTAAAGCCAATTCGTTGAATAAGAAAAGGGACATATACTTCACAAACTGGCCCTTTTGTATTATAAGGTCAACAGGAAAAATCAATACAAAAGTTTATCATACTTTATTTTAAATCTACATTATGAGAAAAATAAGGGATATAAAACGCCCGTAAAAGTATACCTAAATGAAAAAGCACAAACTCGTTGTCACTCAACAGGTTTGTGCTTTTTCCACTTCTTATTTTTCATCGATAGCTTATTTTGGGTTTCAATTGTATAATTGAACGGTTAACCTGATTGGTTTTAATCGCATTTAATAGTACATCAACAAGGTTTTGTGCAATGATGTGAGATGGTACACCAACAGAATAAATTGGGGTATCAATTGATTTAAATTGATCAATATTATCATAAGAAAAAATGGTATGTGCATTTACATTGTCTTTCAGATTATGAAGAAGTCCCCTTGTGATATCATAGCTACCACAAATAATCCCTCCATTAAGTTTATTATTAACTAAGAAAGCTTTTATAGCTCGACTAGCACCCTCTTCTGATAACCCTCCGGAATGAATCATACGATAGGATATATTTCTTTCTTGACAATGACTTATAAAGGTGTCTTTTTTAACAATTTGTCTCATATCATTGGTGTGAATATCACCAATATAATCAATTTGTTGGTATCCTTGGTTAATTAGTGCGTCAATGGCTTGTTTCATTGCTAAATCGTGATTGACATTGATTGTTGGATAGTCTAATTCTCTTTCGACTCCATAAGCAACTACTGGTATGTTCTTAGTAATCTTTGTTGGTAATGTCGTATGTTCACCTTCATCGAAAATGATAACTCCATCAAATCGTAATTCCAAAAATTTTTGTGCTGCAGTTATAGGGTCTTCAATAGAAATTACCATAAAATAGCCCTCTTTTTTTAATGCCTGATTAATCTGAGAGGCTAGGGTTGTTATTGCCACTCTGTCTACAGCCGGCCAAATTAATCCGATGGTATTACTTCGATTGGAAACTAGGGATCTGGCTGAATTGTTAGGTATATAATTCATTTCCTCGGCTTTTTCTTTAATTATTCTCTTTGTTGCTTCGGTAACCAGTGGGGAATCTTTTAAAGCCTTACTTACCGTTGAATAGCTCACACCACATTCGCGTGCGATATCTTTTAATGTTACTGCCATCGTTTTTACTCCTTGATAAATCTCTATTGATTTATTATTATGATAATTATATCATAATATATAGATGTAATGAAAAAATTGCACACAAAAATAACAACGTTGTTATTTTCCTTAAGGAGGGAATTAATGGACTAATGAAAGTATTATTTTTGACGATATGGATTGGTGTAGATATGTAGAAAAGCTTAATGATAAAGGGGGAGAGAGGATGGGGAAATTTCTAATACTTATTGTAAGCGTTTTAATAATCTTAGCTGGTTGTTCTAACTCTAAAGCAAATGGAACAGCAGAAGGAACAAAAGAATTAGTCCTCGCACATAATCAACCGACAAACCATCCAGTGCATAAATCGTTAGTAGATTTTAAAGAACGTTTAGAGAAAAAGTCTAATGGGAGACTCAAACTAAAAATTTATGCAAATGGACAACTAGGTAGTGAACGTGAAGTAATTGAAATGACACAAACCAATGCAATTCAATTTACAAAAGTATCTGCCAGTGCTTTGGAAAGTTTCTCAGAATCCTATTCATTATTTAGCATGCCTTATCTTTTTGAATCGCAAAAAAGTTATCGAGCTATTATGAAAAAACCAGAAATCCAAAAAGCGTTTTTTAATACAACGGAAGATAACGGATTTATAGGTGTTACTTACTATGACGCCGGTGTAAGAAACATGTATACAAAAGATCGTATCATCAAAACAAACGCTGATATGAAAGGATTAAAAACACGAGTTCAGCCAAGTAAGACAAGTGTTCAGATGATTGATGCCCTCGGTGGTACCCCTACGCCAATGTCTTTTAGCGAAGTATATACAGCTCTGCAATCAGGAATTATTGACGCAGCTGAAAATAATGAAACCGCCTTAACAGATAATAAACATGGGGAAGTTGCAAAACATTATTTCTATACAGAACATGCGATGGTTCCGGATATCTTAATCATGAATAAAGATGCTTATGATCAATTAACTAATCAAGAAAAGAAGTGGCTAAAAGAGGCAGCAGAAGAATCTACCGTCTTACATGAAAAGCGATGGGATAAACAAGTAAGAAAAGCGATTGAAACAGCTAAGGAAGATATGGATGTGGAATTTCATGAAGTTAATAAAGCCTCGTTTTTGAAAGCTGTAAAGCCTTTGCAAGAACAATTTAAAAATAACAAAGAAACGAAGGAGCAATACGAACTAATAAAGGAGGTGGAGAAAAATGAGTAAAATAAAAAATTTAATCGATAAGCTTCTTCTTATAGTTACCGGTATATTGTTAACCGTTATGGCTATCCTATCTATTTGGCAAGTTATAGCAAGGTATGTATTAAATACACCAAGTACGGTAAGCGAAGAAATCATACGGATGTTATTAATATGGTTTTCCTTAACTAGTGCAGCCTATGTTTTTGGTCAAAAAAAGCATATTGCTATTCTCTTTATTCGAGAGAAATTTCACAAGAAAACACAGCGAATGATTGAAATATTGTCAAATATTATTCTATTAATTATTGCCATTGTTCTCATGATAGGGGGAGGGATACAAGTTGTTAATTTAACACTTTCCCAAGTAGCCCCTGCAACGGGTATATCCATGGCAACAATGTATGGAGCACTTCCTGTTTCAGGAGTATTTGTTGCATTTTATGCCATTCATAGTTTAACTACAAGTGATATAACACGGTCAGAGAATGGAAGTGAAGTATTATGACTATCATCGCTGGTTTCGTCTTATTTATTTCTTTTTTCATTTTACTTGCTTTAGGTATCCCGATAGCTATATCCATTATCATTAGTGCCATTTGTACATTGTTTTTAATCCTACCATTTGATGTCACTATTATTACTGCAGCACAGCGTATGGTAACAGGTATTGATAACTTTACAATGCTCTCCATTCCCCTATTCGTCTTAGCAGGCATATTAATGAATAATGGTGGAATCGCATTTAGACTCGTAAACTTTGCAAAGGTACTGGTGGGGAGAATGCCTGGTTCATTAGCTCATACAAATATCGTTGGCAATATGTTATTTGGCTCTATTTCAGGTTCAAGTGTAGCAGCAGCTGCTGCTATGGGGAGGATTATGACACCCTTGCAAGTAACTCAAGGTTATAAAAAGAGTTATTCAGCTGCAGCCAATATCTCTTCTGCCCCAGCAGGATTATTAATACCACCAAGCTCATTATTGATTGTTTATTCATTAGTCAGTGGTGGTACCTCTATTGCTGCATTATTTATGGCAGGTTATATTCCAGGAATCTTATGGGGATTGGCATGTATGGGTGTTGCATATGTTCTGGCTAAGAAAGAAGGATATCCCATTTCGGAACGCATTTCTTGGGGAGATAGAATTTTTTTAATTATTAACGCAATTCCAAGCTTATTACTAATTGTTATCGTAATGGGTGGTATTGTAGCAGGAGTCTTTACTGCAACTGAAGGTGCTGCGGTAGCTGTATTATATGCCATGATACTATCACTCTTCTATAAGAGTTTAAAATTAAAAGATATACCAAACATCTTAAAGGAAACTGTTGAAATTACAGGAATGATATTGTTATTAATTACAGCCTCTGCCCTGTTTTCATTAGTTATGAGTTTTACAGGCTTACCAGAAGCTATCTCAAATGGAATCTTATCATTAACGGATAATCCTATCTTACTCTTATTATTAATGAACCTTATTTTATTAGTGGTTGGTACGTTTATGGATATTACACCTGCAGTTTTAATATTCACACCCATTTTCTTACCAATTTCAGAAGCCATCGGTTTAGACCCTGTGCACTTCGGTATTGTAATTGCATTTAATCTATGCCTGGGTAATATCACACCACCAGTAGGTAGTGCATTATTCGTAGGTGCTAGTGTAGCGAATGTGAGAATTGAAAATGTCATTCGTACGCTCGTTCCGTATTTTGTTGTCCTAATCGTTATGTTACTGATTATTACATTTATTCCACAATTGTCATTGTTTTTACCAGAATTATTTGGGATTTAATGAATAAACCAACTAGGGAGTGATTATATGGAGTTAATCAAAGATAATTTTTTACTTACAACGGCTAAATCTAAACATTTGTATCAAACAATACAAAATGTACCTATTTATGATTTCCATTGCCATTTAAGCCCGAAAGAGATATATGAAGATAAAAACTTCAGTAATATAACAAAATTATGGCTTAGCCATGACCATTATAAGTGGCGATTAATGCGCGCGTATGGCATTGATGAATCATTAATTACTGGTAATGGCGATGATTATGAAAAGTTTAAAGCTTTCATGGACATGTTACCCAAGACAATTATGAATCCTATGTATCATTGGTGTTACTTGGAACTAGCTAGATATTTTAACTATTATGAGCCTGTTCAACATACCACTCCAGAGAAACTATATAACTATTTAAATGCTAAATTACAGGAATCATCCTATTCACCGCGTCAATTAATTGAACGAAGTAATGTAAAAGTCATTTGTACCACTGATGATCCATGTGACAATTTGAAATACCATCAACTTATAAAGGAAGATTCAACATTTAATGTCTCGGTCCATCCAACTTTTAGACCCGATTCATATCTCACTCTTAACGAGAAGACAATTCATACGTCCATCGAAAAGTTAAATAACGCGACTAATCAAAGAATCCAAACACTAGATGATTATATAAATGCATTGCTCATAAGAATTGAGTATTTCCATCATCATGGTGCAAGAAGTTCGGATCAAAGTTTTTCCGAGTTAATCTTAACTGGACTGGAAAAAGAAAAAGCTGAATCTTATTTTAGCTCATTAAAGCTTGGAGAATCTCTAGACAGCCAATCGCTAAAATTACTATCTGGTTATATATTAACGGAACTATCCAAAGCGTATAAGAAACATGGATGGGTAATACAGTTACATCTTGGACCTTTACGAAATAATAATTCTATTCAACTCACTAATATTGGAAAGGATGCTGGCTTTGATAGTATAGGTGATCCACTTAATGCAAAAGAATTAAATGCATTATTGGATCATTTAAATGTCAACGATGCATTAAGCGATACTATTATTTATCCAAACAATGCTAATGATCATTTGATGGTTCAAGCAACAGCAGGAAACTTTACGTCAAACAAGGTGAAAGTTCAACTAGGCGCTGCATGGTGGTACAACGATACAAAAGAGGGAATGAAACAACATCTAATTGATTATGCAAATGTGGGTTTATTATCTCAATTTGTTGGAATGTTAACTGATTCTAGAAGTCTACTTTCCTATTCACGTCATGAATACTTTCGAAGAATTCTATGCCAACTGCTTGGAAAATTAGTAGAAGACGGTGAAATCGAAGATAATCAGGAATTGCTGACTGGAATATTGAAAGATATTTGTTTTAACAATGCTGTAAGGTTATTTAATATTGAGAATATTGAGGAGGTAAAATAATGAAATTATCATTTAGATGGTATGGAGATAATGATCCGGTGAAACTACAGAATATTAAACAAATCCCCGATATGAAGCATATCGTTTCCGCCATTTATGATGTACCTGTGGGGGATATTTGGCCAAAGGAAAGAATTGCTGATCTAAAATCATCAGTCGAAAAGGAAGGGCTTTCATTATCAGTTATTGAAAGTTTACCAGTCCATGAATCTATTAAACTGGGCGAAGGAAGTCGCGATCAATTAATAGAAAATTACAAGGAATCTTTAAAGAATTTAGGAGAAGTGGGAATCAAAACCGTTTGCTACAACTTTATGCCTGTATTTGATTGGACGCGTACCGATCTTAATTACGTGTTAGAAGATGGGTCGGAAACACTTATGTATGATAATGATGTGGTGAAAAATCTTGATCCTATTACAACGAATCTCCATCTACCAGGCTGGGATGAAAGTTATACAAAAACGGAAATGTCTTCTTTAATTCGAAAATACCGGACAATGACAGATGATGATTTATGGGATAACCTTACTTATTTTTTAAATGAGGTCCTGCCAGTTGCAGTAGAGTGTGATATTAATCTTACTATTCATCCAGATGATCCACCTTGGTCAATCTTTGGAATTCCGAGAATAATTAAAACAAAAGAAAGTTACGAGAAACTTTTAAACATAAATAATGTGAAGAATAACGGGATTTGTTTTTGTACAGGTTCACTTGGTTGCTTAGAAGAGAACAATTTACCCGAAATGATTCGAACATTTGGAGATCATATTCACTTTGTTCACATGCGCAATATTAAACGTCTTGGCAATCATTCATTTGTAGAAACTGGACATTTATCCAAAGAGGGTTCTGTTGATATGAAAGAAGTAATTAAAGCACTGAAAGATATTAATTACAAAGGTACCATTCGCCCTGATCATGGTCGTATGATTTGGGGAGAAACAGGCAAGGCTGGATATGGTCTATATGATAGAGCCTTAGGCGCCACGTATATCAATGGACTAATTGAAGGGGTAGATAAATAATGGAACAGCAATTTAATGGTTTAAATGTTGTTATAACTGGTGCAAGTGGTGTTATTGGCAAAACATTTGTCAAAGCCCTAGTTCATGCAGGTGCAAATGTGGGGTTAATAGGGCGAAACATAGAGAAGTTAGAGGATGTTATCGCTGATATAGACCCTAATAATAACCAGACAGTTGCTTTAACAGCAGATGTGTTAGATAAAATATCATTAATAGAATCAAAACAGAAATTCAATCAGCAATTTGGTAAAGTAAATGCATTAATTAACTGCGCAGGTGGTAATCACCCTGACGCTACGACAATGGATGAGCACTTTAATCGGCAATCTGAAAAGAGCTTCTTTGATTTAAGTGAAGAAGGCGTTGAACATGTCCTTAAACTGAATTATACAGGGAGTTTCTTACCAACCCAAGTATTTGGTGAAGATTTAACGGAAGGTGAAGGCAATACCATTATTAATATTTCTTCCATGAATGCATTTCAACCACTTACTAAGATTCCAGCATATAGTGGAGCAAAAGCTGCAATTAGTAACTTCACCCAATGGTTAAGTACTTATTTTGAGGGAAAAGTACGTGTGAATGCTATTGCACCAGGTTTTTTTGAGACTTCCCAAAATAAAGAATTATTAAGAGATAAAGATGGTTCTTATTCTGAACGTGCCCATAAAATTTTAAGTCAAACACCTATGAAACGTTTTGGTAATCCAGAAGAGTTAATTGGTACGTTATTTTGGTTGCTTGATAGTAACGCCAGTCGTTTTGTAACAGGGGTTATTGTCCCAGTTGATGGTGGATTTTCATCGTATTCAGGAGTATAAAAAATGCCTGTCCTCAATAGTCTTGTATAAGACATTTGAGGACAGGCATTTTTCTCTCCAAGAACTGTGTTATTAATTAATGAAAATCAAGCCATTTTTAGGCATACACCTAAAAAATGGCTTGATTTTTTTATCATGAATAAACTAGTCCGTCTATTGAATTTTCCCACTTGGAATTACATCTTATTCGAAATAATAGCTTTTCACTTCCGTCAACTCATGGTTATACATTGGTATGGAGGAAGACTTTCTAATGAATAATGGAATGTGTTCAAGCGTTGTCGGTACTGTAATAGTCTGGCCACCTTTATAGGATTCATTGGTATGATAATTTACCCATCCTTCTTCATTTTTAGGTAAATAAACGTTTCTTTCTGTTTGACCTTGTTCAACAATAGGACAAACAAGTATTTTATTTCCTAACATAAAATCATCGGTATCAAGATACGTGTTCTGATCATTATAAAAGTCATAAAATGTCGGTCTAATAATTGGTTCAAAATGAGAATGGGAATATTCTACAAGCTCTTGTAAATAGGGAGTTAATCGCTCATGGAAATGCATAGCACTCTTCACTTCGTCTATAACTTCAGGGTGCATCCAAGCTTCATTAACCGAACCATCACTATTCCACGAATGAATAGAAAATCGTGGATAAAATACCCCACATTGAACCCATCTTAGAAATAACTCTGGAGCTGGTTTTGGTCCAGAAAAACCACCTATATCATGCCCGAAATTGAAAACACCTGATAAACTTAATCCTATGGCCATCTTATTATTAAACTTTAATGTATGCCAGCTTGTATGGTTATCTCCAGTCCATGTTTGCACATATTTACCCATACCAGCACATCCGGAGCGACTAATAACATAAGGCATGTTATCTTGATGATAATTCATTTGAATTTCTCTTGACGCTTTCATCATAAGTAATGGCATGATTGCTTTGTATTGATTAAATTTGCCTCCCTGACCAAATCCATAAACTTGAGCTTCATCATCCCAAATTTCAAATTCATTATTATCGTTCCATGTACAATTAATATGGTTATCAAGAAGCGTAGTCTTTATCTTATCCTGCCACCACGTTATTGTGTTTGGGTTAGTAAAGTCTAAATAGTATCCTTTATCATCCCAGAATTGAATAAGCAAAGGTTCACCATGTTCATCTTTGACGAATCCATCAAATGCTAAAACTTCATGCAAAAGTGGATGATTAAGCATAAGTGAGGGTTTAATGTTAGCAACTATTTCAACACCCCGAGCTGTGAAAGATTTTCCAAATGCTTTAGGATCAGGAAACTTATCATAATTCCAATTAAACACATAACGCTTATCCTCAATAGATGTGTAACCAGATGACAAGTGGAATGAGCGTACAGATATTTGATGTGTTTGGCATTGTGATAGAAAATGTTTCATTCTTTTATGGGAATTTGGTTCATCCGTATACTGCATGGTGGAACCAGAATAAGATAGACTCCATTGAGGCATCATAGTTGGTCGCCCTGTTAGCCAACTGAATCTTTGGGTGACATTTTTCACTTTAGGTCCAGCAATTACATAATAATCTAGAAAACTACTTTTCGTTTCATAATAACGATAGTGACCATGATAATTATCTAATTCTTGACCAAAATCAAATACCGAATCTTGATAGTCATCGTAGAATATACCAATCGCTTGGTCTACATCAGGTTTATAGGTGATATAAAAAGGGATATGTTTATACAAGGGATCCGTTGCTTCAGCATTATAACCCATAGCATCAATATTCTTCATACGAAAGCGCCTTCCGTGTCTATTAGCAACCCCTGTTTTTTCCCCCAAACCAAAATACATCTCATTTTCATGTCGTTGTAAATAGTGACATGTTGGATGATTTGGACTAATGTGATGTTTGTAACTTTGTGTACGGCGGTCAGTAAGTACTTCCACATATTCTTCTGTTTTATCCTTTTGAAACCAGGAAAGGTAAAAATCTTCTTTCTGAATAACTAATTTAATTTGAGATGTACATATCTCTAGCGTATCTTCCGTTTCAGTAAACGTATAATTCGGACAGGAGAATGGTGACATATCTTGACGTGAAATACCTTCAAAAGGCAAGGGCGTATCTCCAGGAGTAACTGTCCAAGTTGGGAAATTAATTTCCTTTTGTTCGTTCATGCTTATATTAATTATATATGGTTCTAGTACCCGAATATTGCAATAAATACGATCTACATTATCATATAAAACAATTTGATTATGTTTATGTTCAATTACTTGAAAAACACTCATTTTATCACTCCCATACTAATAACAACGTTGTTATTATAAATATGACATAATATCGATGAAAAATAAAGAATTAATATAGGAATATTTTAAAATGAATATTTTGTAGTGAGTTTTTATCTGACAATTAACTTCTAGTGTAAAAAATTCAAGAAAATTGCAAGTAATCCTTAAATCGCGGACATATTGTTACTATCAGTCTAAAAAAGGAAAACTTGTTCAGGGGACCCTTAACCTTCATGCCTTTTTTGAAAGGAAAGGCCCCCCTTTCTTTTATAGAGCATGATACTTTGTATATCTCTTGAAGATAAACAGATATTATTTTGCCTTTTGAGCAAACTACTCGAGATAAGTAAATTATCATTCTTAAAAGCTGATGTGTAATGAAAAAACCTACTGTTCAAAACTCAGTAGGTTTTTCTATTTTTAGACTATACCTGACATCCAATTTTATTTGAAACAAAGCATTGTATGTCATTTTTTAATGTCACAATTTTTTTATCAATATTGTAACTCTTATTTTAAATTCATAGTAAATGATTCAATGTTACAGTAAGTAGTCCTTTAAAGATTGCTGTAGTGTTCCTTTTGTGATGGCTTTTTGATTGAAATTAATGCCAAGGTGAATCATCTCTCTCACCAGTTCTGGTCTCAACCCGGTAATAACCGTTTCACATCCCATCATACTAATTCCCTCTAGTACTTTATGGAAATGATCGATAACGATCTCATCCATATCAGTAATACCTGATAAATCCATAATTAACGTCTGAATTCGGGTCTTTGCAATATCCATTAGTACCTTTTCTTCAATGATGTCCATTCGATACGAATCAATATTTCCTATTAAAGGAAGAATTGCAACAGTAGGACTAATTGGGATAATCGGTACAGATAGATGTTCTACGTCTTTTCTTTGTCTATAGATTAATTGGTCTTTAAAATCCGAATAGCTTAGGAAAAAGGTATTGAGAAACTGATCAATGTTATTATTAATTTGTTTCTCTAACTCAAAAAAATCCTCCCTAATACTAGGTAAGTTGAATTCGGATTGGTATTCATAAATGGTTTTCCACAATGATCTTCTTATCGCCTGAACCCATTCCAGCTTAAAAGCTAAAGTAAGGGAATGCTGAGCCCAGGCAACACCTTCCTGTTTAGCAAATTCAACAATATCTTGGTGGTTGTTCTCCAAGATATAAACCACTAATTTTTCAGCATTCTTTAAGAGATCAATATTACCTTGCCTTAGAATATCGTGAATAACCTCTGCCACATTTACGGCTTCTGATAACAACTTCTGTTGAAAATCTTCTCTTTTATCCTCAACGTAATGAATCATATCGTGAATCTCAAGTCTGCCATTCTCCATTCAACATACTCCTTTCAGAATAAATCATCCAACTTATGAACTATAATAAAGAATCTTATTTTTATAATATAATTAAGATAGACTATATGGCAACTATTTTAAGGGAGTTAGAATAACCTACCATACTTCTCTAATTCGGTATTATAACTCGAGTATATAAAATGCTGCTAATTCTAATATGCTCCTATTGGAGAAAGAGGCCTGACAAACAAGATTTTTAATCAAACATCATTACAAATTATCATTACTTTAAATAATCGAACTCTATTTTAGATGTACACTCTTACAGATTTACCACAAAATCATTATACTAATAACATATTTTTCCTATTCAAAAGATCTTTACTGAGGATAAGCAAGGATCTTTTTTTAACATATGAAGTTTAATATTAATTAGTTTACAAAATGTTGATTATAAGAAATAAATATGACAGATCTACCTTAAAGGTATTTTTTTATCATCTAGTATGATAAGGCGAGAATAAATTACATTATTTGGTTCCTTTGTACCTAAGGTTTCCTTATAATGAGAAAGAATGTATGTATGAATGAGCATAACCGAACTCAAAAAAATGCTTCATAATCTGATTGAATATGAAGACTGCACGATTATACATACTATCCCTGGTTTAATAGAATTGTGTTATTGCAAAGAATCTAGCGCTTTTCAAGTTACTACATTTGCTGATAGAAATGTTTTCTCATATTATGATGTAGAGACGGCTTCTGATGCATTATATAGAGCTTTAAATCTTGACCAAAAAGAAGACCTTTAAGGGGGTCTTCTTTCTGATATATAGTAGATGAAATTAGTTTAGTCGGGTAGGCAGGCACTCTCACGAGCGCCCGCCCCCCTAAGAACCGTACGTGACAGATTTCCCGTCATACGGCTCAAGCCTTCTTTTTATCCG
>NZ_FXAJ01000010.1 GCF_900177535.1 Priestia filamentosa | reverse complement strand
GATGTCCATAGCTTTTTGTTTCTAATAAGAAACGTTGTTTTAAAAATAAAATAGAATTAACGTTGACGTATTTTGTTCAGTTTTCAAAGGTCAATATAATTGGAGCGGGTGATGAGAATCGAACTCACGACATCAGCTTGGAAGGCTGAGGTTTTACCACTAAACTACACCCGCATCTTTTTGAAGTTGCTCCTGGTCGGGAAGACAGGATTCGAACCTGCGACCCCATGGTCCCAAACCATGTGCTCTACCAAGCTGAGCTACTTCCCGTCAGATGACTTTATTTTATAAATGGCGCGCCCGATAGGAGTCGAACCCATAACCTTTTGATCCGTAGTCAAACGCTCTATCCAATTGAGCTACGGGCGCATTTCTTAAATAAGCGACTTAATCATCTTATCATCTTTCGGTTTTGTTGTCAACAACTTTTTTAGTTGTTTTAATCATTTCACATCACTTCCTTAGAAGCGACATTAATCATCTTACCAAAACCATTTTGTTATGTCAATACTTTTTTTAAAAAGTATTTTTAGTTTGTTTGTTCTTTAAATTAGTTCCTTTCGTTTTCTGAAAAGCTTTTTAAAGAAGCAACGTCATTAATAATACCAACTCTTCTTTTATGTGTCAACACTTTCTAAAAGTATTTTAAAAAAATATTATATTTTAAATCACCCTTCCTTCTACTAGATAGAAGGCTGCTTGAATTTTTAATATACTCTGCTGGTATTATATATACATTTTATAGATATTTTTAATAAAATGAGGAGCACTGTATAATTAGTTTATACCACGTTATCCTGTAAAGAAAGGAGTCAGAACATGAGATTAATTATTGGTATAACAGGTGCAACAGGGGCAATTTTTGGTATACGCATCCTTGAGCTTTTAAAAAATACAGACATTGAAACACATCTTGTTATGTCTCAGTGGGCTTCAGCTACAGTTCATGTAGAGACTACTTATACTACCAAAGAAGTTGAAGCACTTGCAGACTATACGTATTCCCCAAAAGACTTAGGTGCTAAAATATCGAGTGGTTCTTTTCAAGTTGATGGAATGATTATTGCTCCTTGCAGTATGAAATCTTTAGCCTCCATCCGAATGGGCCTAGCAGATAATCTCGTAACGCGAGCAGCAGATGTGATATTAAAAGAACGAAAAAAATTACTATTAATGACTCGTGAAACACCACTAAATGATATTCACCTTGAAAATATGCTAGCGTTGTCACGTATGGGAACCATCATATTCCCCCCAATGCCTGCTTTCTATAATCATCCTCAAAGCATTAACGATATTATTAACCATATTGTATTTAGAGCTCTTGATCAGTTTAATATTTGCCTTCCTGATGCTAAGAGATGGGAAGGAATTAAAAACAACTAACCTTTTGATAATGGAGGTTTTACTTATGAAGAAGGAATTGTCATTAGAAGTCTTAGAATTATTAAACGGAAAAAAACTTGATAATAAACAACATGAAGCATTCATGCTTCTCACAATAGACGAAGAGAACTGGCCACATACCGCAATGATTAGCGTTGGTGAGATTGTAGCAAAAAATGCACAGGAAGTTTACCTTGGACTTTGGCCAGAAACGACTACAACAAAGAACATCATCCGTTCAAAAAAAGCAACTCTTGTTTTTTTCTTTCAAGGAAAAGCCTACTATATTAAACTCTCCCTCAAACAGCTTCCACTACTCCATCTCGCTAAGTACAAACGAGAACGCTTTATTGGAAAAGTTGAAAACATACGTGAAGATAGAGCTAAATATGCTTCTATTACTTCTGGAGTAAAAATAAATTTAGATAATCCAGAAGAAGTCATCCAACGATGGGAAGAGACAATCAATGAAATATCAAGATAAAAAAGAGCCGTTTATTTCAAATAAGCGGCTCTTTTTATAGCTACATAGAGACTGTGTTACGTCATTGACTCTGTTTTGGTTTATAGATCTTCCCAACAAACATATATCCATATTTAAAATGGTTAAAAACCCACGATAACATCATTGGGCCAACAATTGAAAAGCTATAAATAACCATAAGGCTTAGTGAATTTTGTATTTCTGTAAAACTATTTAAAATCGTAAGCCCTATCCCTAAGAAATACACATGAAATAAATAAATGGAGAAAGAGTAATTACTAATTGTCATGATAATATAAGGTACTTTTGAAACTTTTGAGAACAGATGGAAAAGTAAAAAGATTATACTTGTTGTGTATAGAAGAATATCAGGCCTTTTCGATGATACTTCAAAGAAACCAAAATACGTATTATTTAAAATCATAAAGGCTGATAAAGCTGCAATACCATACACGATATAACGATATTGATCTAATAAAGAAATGAATCCCTTATAATTTTGTCCGCAATAGTAAGCAAGACAAAAATAGAAAACCCATCCTACGAAAGGAATCCAAGAAATCGGAAAGATTGGGTTAGGTCCAAAAGAAGGAATATCTATAAACGTTACAAAAGTAAGGTATCCTCCATTAACCAAAAACGCTATAGACAGAACAAACTTAGCAGAAATCCGCTGGAGTATTTGATGAAAGAAAATATGCAATAAGTAAAACTGGAAGATGATAAGGATGAAGTACCCGATGAAATTACCAAGAAAGATGTTAGCGCTTATTCTTTGTAGAAATGATAGTAGTGTCGCATTCCCCCCTAAACTAGACATCATAACAGCATCAATAAAGGCGACAAAAAGGAATGGTAAAAAAATAAACTGTATTCTCTTTAGTAAAAAACCTTTTGGTGTTCCATTTGGATATGAATAGGAAAGTAAAAACTCAGAAATAAAGATGAATGATGGAGTACTAAACATTAATAACGTCACTAACATAGATGATGTACTATGCATTGTAATTCCTAACACATGAATCATAACAACACTTAAACACGAAATGCATCTAATAAAAAATACCTCTTTTACTTGCATTTTCACATCTCCTCCTGTATCATTTTCAACCCTACAGGAATTTACCATATTATAGTCGATTACAGAAAGAGGCTTTATTCTTAGATTGTGCAAATTTTAACAACTCTATATTTAGAAAGAGCTCTTCAAATTAGCTTTACTTTTTCTTATCTCTACTGTAGCACTCTCCCTCTTTTCTTCATAGAAAGATAAAGAGGTTTACCTCCTTTATTTTATAGGCATTTGTAAGGAAGTGACGATCATGGCCAAAAAGAGGTGCAGGTGTGGAGGTAAAGTCCCGCGAATCCCTCCGAAGATTATAAGGGAATTTCCTGATATTACTCTACAAATTTCTGAGACGGAAGATACACAGTTAAAAATTGTCGGCAGAGTTTCTTACAATAAAATCCCCTTAAAAAATGTGAAAGTAGCGTTAAGAGATTCCTCCAACTCGCTTAACTTTGATTCTGATTCTTTATTAACAAATAATAGTGGTATTTTCACCACAACCGCTTCGGTTCTCCCTTATGTAGCAGATGACATTCAAGTTTTTGCACCTATTCAGTACAATGGATATCCTCTCTCTACCTCTTCACAGTTAAGCACATAAGCTTATACTCTAGTATGAAGTAGAGATAAATGATTTTGACAAAGAAGCTTCACCATCTCATTTCAATTGTAAACAATATTGAACAAACAGTAGAGTTTTATATAAATGTGTTAGGGAGGAAAGCTGTGCGTTTTGTTACAGAGAAAACTATAGAAAAAGTTTTAAATCATTTCGGATTTCACAAAGTTAGTGTTGAAGAAGTTCCCTTAACAAGAATGGGAAGTCTCGGAATCCTTACTTATATATATTAGAGAGCCTGCTCAAACTCTAATTAAAGTTTCCCAATTTGCTAAACAAAAAAGACCATAAAAAAATACCAAAGGTTTAAACCTTTGGTATTTTTGATGCGGCCGAGAGGACTTGAACCTCCACGGGTTATACACCCACTAGGCCCTCAACCTAGCGCGTCTGCCATTCCGCCACGACCGCAAGTGTTGAAAAATGAATGCGGGTGAAGGGACTTGAACCCCCACGTCATAAAGACACTAGATCCTAAGTCTAGCGCGTCTGCCAATTCCGCCACACCCGCGTATGCTATTGTTACTCACACAAAAATGGTGAGCCATGAAGGACTCGAACCTTCGACCCTCTGATTAAAAGTCAGATGCTCTACCAACTGAGCTAATGGCTCAATGGCTGGGCTAGCTGGATTCGAACCAA
The DNA here is from genome assembly GCF_900177535.1 of Priestia filamentosa. NCBI lineage: Bacteria > Bacillati > Bacillota > Bacilli > Caryophanales > Bacillaceae > Priestia > Priestia filamentosa. Next base: position 87,052 of record NZ_FXAJ01000010.1, on the reverse strand, counting down.
CGCATGACGGAGTCAAAGTCCGTTGCCTTACCGCTTGGCTATAGCCCAAAAGATGATATAACTTGATGAGATGACCTTTATTTCTTCAAAAGGTGAATGATCGACATCAAATATTATAAAAGTGACCCGTACGGGATTCGAACCCGTGTTACCGCCGTGAAAGGGCGGTGTCTTAACCGCTTGACCAACGGGCCATATAAGAAATATGGCGGAGAAGGAGGGATTTGAACCCTCGCGCCGCTTGCGCGACCTACACCCTTAGCAGGGGCGCCTCTTCAGCCACTTGAGTACTTCCCCGTCTGGCTCCACAGGTAGGATTCGAACCTACGACCGATCGGTTAACAGCCGATAGCTCTACCACTGAGCTACTGTGGAATATTATGATGAGACGCTATTTATTATATACCAACTAACTTAGCTTGTCAACATTTTTTTCACAAACTAAAATCTTATCCTAGAAATAGCGACTCCATAAATTTAGCATAGTTTATTTTAAGAGTCAATACCTTTTTTAAGAAGAAGGCTACCTTTGCATCTTCCACATCGGTATTTTGTAATATCTACTTTACGCTTTCTTTTATAGAGATAATTGCAATCTTTACAACGGTAAAAAACATTCTTGTTTTTCTTTTGAATAGAAGGAAGTGAGCTACAATATCTTGGAGCTCCAACTTGTTTTAGTAACGCTTTAAATTCTTGGTCTCCATGCTTATATCCTTTGCCCATCAGATGAAGGTGATAATGACATAGCTCATGTTTAATAATACCGATAAGTTCCTCTTCTCCAAACTCTTCATAATACTTAAAATTCACCTCAATATGATGTGTATTAAGTATATAGCGCCCCCCTGTTGTCCGAAGTCGTTTGTTGAAATATGCCTGATGTTCAAATGCTCTGTCAAAGCATTCCATAGAGACTTTTTCTACTAGCTCTTGCAAACTGTCATTATTCATTACTCAATCTCCTTTCATAAGCACGTGACTAGCCCTAGGCGCATATACTTACTATTACTACCCTTTTCAGAAAGGACGTGGCAATATGCCTTCATGGCTAATCAATCAAATGCAGCGTGCTTATTATACAAAAGATCGTTATCAAATTAAACTATTGAATCAGTGTTGGTTCTTTTATCAAAAGAAGCACTGCTCTTAGCAGTGCCCTTGTTTTAAGAAGGTGCAATCATGGACAAAGCAATACGTCCTTTTAAAGCATCCACACTTTCCACCCATACTGTTACTAGATCACCAACAGCGACAACGTCTAATGGGTGCTTAACATATGAATTTCTTAGCTTTGAAATGTGCACAAGACCGTCTTGCTTTACTCCAATATCTACAAATGCGCCAAAGTCCACAACATTTCTTACTGTGCCTTCAAGCTCCATCCCTTGTGTTAAATCTTCTAGCTTTAGAATATCTTGTTTGAGAAGAGGCTTTGGTAATTCATCCCGTGGGTCACGCTCTGGTCTTTGGAGAGAGTCGATAATATCGTTTAAAGTTAATTCTCCAATTTCTAGTTCTTGCGAAGCTTTCTTTTTATTTAGTTCTTTTATTTTTTCAGCTAATAAAGGGCTCCCAAGGTCTTTAGTTGTCATTCCCATCATTTGTAATAATCTTTTAGTTGCCTCATAATTCTCAGGATGAATCCCTGTTCTATCAAGGGGCTGCTTTCCATCTAAAATACGCAAGAAACCAACGCACTGCTCATATGTTTTGGCGCCTAATCGAGGAACCTTCTTGAGCTGGCTACGATTTATAAGTTTCCCCTCTTCTTCTCTATATTGCACAATATTGTTTGCCACCGTTTTGTTAAGCCCTGCTACATATTGTAAAAGAGAAGATGAAGCTGTATTTAAATTTACACCAACTTGGTTTACAACCGTTTCAACAACAAATTTTAATGACTCGTTTAATTTTTTTTGAGACACATCATGCTGATATTGACCAACTCCAACAGATTTTGGGTCAATTTTAACAAGCTCTGCTAACGGATCTTGCAAACGACGAGCAATCGAAATTGCGCTTCGCTCCTCAACTTGAAGAGTAGGAAACTCTTCACGCGCAAGCGCAGAGGCTGAATAAACACTTGCTCCTGCTTCATTGACAATGAGATAAAAAATATTTTGTTTCATATCTTTTAGCAAGTCAGCAATAAACTGTTCGGTCTCCCTTGAAGCTGTTCCATTCCCAATTGCTACTACTTCAACATTATATTTTTGTAGCAGTTCAACAACTTTGTCATAGGCTTCTTGCTTCTTAGCTTTTGGTGGATGAGGATAGATCACATCAATTTCTAATGTTTTACCTGTTTCATCTACAACAGCTAGCTTACAACCCGTTCGATATGCAGGATCTACTCCTAGCACCATTTTCCCTTTAAGAGGAGGCTGTAAAAGTAAATTACGCAAGTTCTCAGAGAAGATTTTAATAGCCTGATTCTCTCCTACTTCTGTAAGTTCACTTCGAATTTCTCTTTCAATAGAAGGAGCTAAAAGGCGTTTAAATCCATCTGCAATTGCTTTTTTTACATAAGAAACAGATGGAGCATGAATATTTTTAATCATTTTGCGCTCTAAATATTGAATAATGCGATCTTCCGGAAAACCCATTGAAATACGAAGAACATTTTCACTTTCTCCTCGATTCAACGCCAACACTCTATGAGGTACAATTCTATTAATGTTCTCTTCATATTCATAATACATGCTGTAAACTTCTTTCTCATCTATTGCATCCTTTTTCTTAGCTGATACAATTTTACCTTCTTTTCTAGTTTGCACACGAATCCATTCTCGGTATTTAGGATGATCTGAAATCTCTTCAGCAATAATATCTGCTGCTCCTTCTAGAGCTTCTTCTATCGTCCGTACTTCTTTATCTGGAGAGATAAACTTTTGGGCATAGTTCTCTACTTCTTCTTTTGTTGAGAAAGTTAGCAACCAGTCAGCAAGCGGCTGTAATCCCCGCTCTTTAGCAATTGTTGCTTTCGTTCTTCTTTTTTGCTTATATGGTCTATATAAATCTTCTACTTCCTGAAGCTTTAAAGCCTTTTCAATTTGCTTTTTGAGGTCATCTGATAATTTCCCTTGTTCGTCAATAAGTCTTAAAACTTCTTCTTTTCGGTTTTCAAGATTTTGAAGGTATGTCCATCGATCTAGCACAGACTGTATTTCAACTTCATCAAGAGCCCCTGTCATTTCCTTTCGGTAGCGTGCAATAAATGGTACTGTATTTCCTTCTTCAGTGAGTTCAATTACGCTTTTAATCTTTTTTAAAGGTATATGTAATGAAGCCTCAATTTGCTTCAACTGCTGTTCTTTTGTTAATGACATACAAGTTCCTCCTTCGCTGGACCTTTCTTTATTATAGCAATTTCTTCCTCTCTTACAAAAGAAACAAAAAAAACAGATTACCCCCTGATAATCTGTTGCTGCACTTTATTCTTTTAGTGACCAATACAACCTAAAACATATGTTGCGTCATCATTTGAAGGAGGAATACTCATTTGCATATAGGAAGAAATATCAGAAAGCGACCTTGACCGCGAAAAGATATTTTTAATCCCACTGATTGAAATGCCATCTGTATGAATTAAAAAGTGACTTCCTGGCTGATAAGAAAACGTACCAGTTTTAAAGGACTGAGGTTTCCCAGAAAGAAAGCCATTTACTGGAATGGGATATGTTAGATTTCCATCAGGTGAATATAGATAAAAACGAATATTGCCTACTCCACTATATATAAATTGCAGTTTCTTTTTGTAAATCTTCAAAACTGAAACAGCTGCACCTCGTGTACTTTTTAGAGCGTTGTTGCACTGTGACATAATCTCTTCTACTTCTTGGTTTTGAAAGCGTTCAGCAGCTTCTTTAACAGCAACAGCTGCATACATAGCATACTCTCCGCTTCCAAGACCATCTGCTACAACACAGAGGAAGTAATCCTCTGTGTCTGCTATGAAGTAGCTATCTCCGCAGTAATGACTTCCATTTTTAGAAACCTGATAGGTTTCTACTTTTACTTGCGGAATAGATTCGTTCATCATTAAAGTGAATTCTCCACTTTTTCAGCATCTGTCCTAACTGCATTACGCAGCTTTTCTAACGCTCTTCGCTGAAGTCTTGATACATGCATTTGAGAAATACCTAACTTCTCTCCTGTATCTTTTTGACTTAAGTTTTCCATAAAAGTACACTGAATGATTTCTCGCTCGCGCTCTGTTAAAACGTGGAGTACTCTCTCTAATACTAACCGTTGGTCAACAGTCTCATATCCGCTTTCTCTTTGCCCCACTAAATCTAGGATTGTTACTGTACTTCCATCTGAATCTGCTTCAATTGAGTGATCAACAGAAAGTGCTTGATAACTTTGGCCCATCTCCATTGTTTCAAGTACTTCCTCTTCAGATACTTCAAGATGGTCAGCAATCTCATGTACTTTAGGTGACCGTTGAAGTTTTGTCGTAAGTTCTTCAACTGTTGCCTTAATACGTGGACCAAGTTCCTTAATCCGACGCGGAACATGTACACTCCATGTTTTATCACGAAGAAATCTTTTAATTTCTCCAACGATAGTCGGGACTGCAAATGATTCAAAACTACGCTCATAGCTTGGGTCAAATCGACGAATAGCTCCTAATAATCCAAGCATCCCAACTTGAGAAATATCTTCATGAATGTTGCCACCTTTTGAATATCTTCTGGCAATGGATTCTACAAGACCTTTATATTGAATAACAAGTCTGTCTTGAGCATCTTCATCGTTATTTTTTTGATATTGATCAATAAGCTTGATAACTTCTTCTTTACTTAGCTTCGTAGGTTGAGATTGTGCTGCCATCACTCTCCACCTGCTCTCTTTGTAAGTTCTTCGCCATCATTAAAGTAAGACCTTTATTATGAGTAATTTTTGTTTGGTCCATAAGAGTATCGATCAAATATAAGCCAAGACCACCTTCTGGTAGTTCTTCAACTTCTCGAGATGTTTCATATGGTCCTGCTTCTTTTTGCAAGTCACCATAATCAAATGATTCACCTTTATCAGCTACAACGATCTCTAAATATTCTTCGTAAAGACCAAAAGCAACTGTAATCTCTCCAATTTCTTCTTTATAGGCATGCTGTACAGCGTTCGTACATGCTTCACTAATTGCAATTTTCATATCTTCAATATCGTCATAGGAAAAGCCCATTCTGTTAGCAATTCCCGATAACGTTAAACGAGCAATGGCCACATAATCTGGTTTAGCAGGGATTTTCATCTCTACGATATCATATGGTTGTTTCATTTTACGCCACCCTCTACGTGAGAATTTACATTTAAAATTTCCGTTAGACCTGTGATGTCAAACAAACGTTTAATTCGTTCTGAAACACCAACAAATTTCAATTTACCTTCGCTACTCTTAATTGCTTTTAGTAGCGCAATAAATACACCTAAACCTGTACTATCCATATAAGAAACATTTGTCAAATCCACAACAATATATGGTTCTGACAACTGTGCTAATTCCATAAATTTATTTTTTAACTCTGGCGCTGTATAAGCGTCGATTTCACCGGCTAAAGTGATGTAATGTTTTTCATCCTTCATTTGTACATCTATTGATAAGTTCACAGGATTTACCTCCTTCAATTATACTGCTATCAATTTAGTTACCCTTATTTTAATAAGTTAAACCAATCTTTTTAAAATAATAAGGGTAAAATCATCACGAAGTTGGAAATCTTGTAATTTTTCCAATTCCTTGTAAATAGAGTGTACAACTTCTTGAGCTGGAAGATGCATATACTTCCGAATAAGATCAATAATTTGTTCTCGCTCAATAAATCCTTCTTCTGTTCGGCATTCTGTTACCCCATCTGTTAACAGAACAATAAGATCTCCTATCTCAAGATGCTTTTCATACTGTTTGTATTTACGATGTCGATCAACCCCTAAGACAAGGCCCTTACCGTCTATATCTGAAAACTTGTCTTCTTTCGCATTGTAATAGAATCCTGGCTCATGACCTGCTGAGGAGTAGCAGAAACTTCCATCCGCAGAGTCATAGATACCGAAAAACATGGTAATAAACATGCTTGGATCAACATTTTGTTCTACTACATTGTTTAAATTCTCCAATACATAGTCAGGAGTCTTCCTTGATTCAGGTAAGCTATCCATAGCATATTTGATCATTGACATACACATTGCAGCCGGAATACCTTTTCCAATAACATCAGCAACAGCAATGCTAATACGATCATTCTCGTCTTGTACAAAATGATAATAATCCCCGCTCATCTTTTTAGCGGGAATACTAATAGCCCCAATATCTAGCGACTTTAAGGAAGGCACTGCTGTACCAAGCAAATTTTGTTGAACATTTGAGGCGATTTCAATTTCAGAGTTCAGCTCAATTTGCTTGCTCTTGAGCATTTGATGTTCACCTAGCGCAAGCCCATAGCTAATCATCATTTCAAGTAGAAAATCCAATGATTGGAGAACTTCTTTTGGAATATCTTGATGAATTTCTTCAATCACTTCTTTATGGATACTAACAATATCTTCAGGGGAGATATTATTCTCAAGAGACTTACGGCTTAGCTTTTGCCCTTCATACAACACCGTTTCATTTGGCGTTTGCAAATAGCTGCTGAGTATGTCCCGGTATAGTGCCTTCATTTCATTTTGAAAATCCATTCTTCTCCCCCTTACCGGAGCCACTTAACTGCTCGAATTTCTGTTCCTTCATTAACAACTGAATTAATATCAAATTGATCAACGAGTCTTTTTACACCAGGAAGACCAGCTCCTAATCCTCCTGAGGTTGTATAACCGTCTTCCATTACTTTTCGTATGTCCGCAATTCCCGGACCTTGGTCTTTTGCTATGATTAAAAGGCCCGATTTTCCTCTTTCAAATATCTTCTCGATGCATATTTGGCCTTTATCTGTATATAAATATATATTCCGAGCTAGTTCAGAGATTGCGGTTGTAATCCGAGCTTGATCGACCGTTCCGAAACCTAACTCTTTAGAGACATTGCGACCTAATTGACGGGCAGCCACAATATCCCACTCCGTAATAATTTTGACGCAGGATTGGAATTCCATTGCTATTCCCCCAATTCATACTGGAGCTTCTCAAGTCCTTTTTCCAAATCTAAGGCTGTCCATACATCGCTTAATCCAATCCCAAGTTCAATAAGAGTAATGGCTACTGCTGGCTGAATACCAGTTAAGACGACTTTTGCTCCCATCAGTCCGGACATGTTAACAACATCACCTAAAACTTTTGCTATAAATGAATCAATCATATCGATTGATGTTAAGTCAATTACGACTCCTTTTGCACCTGTTTGGTGAATTTTATTTAATAGATCTTCTTGAAATTGGATTGCGGTTTGATCGTCAAGCTCCCACTGAATGGAAACTAATAAGTAGTCATATAGCTTTAATATAGGAATTCGCATAGCTATTCCTCCATACTTATAATTTGTCTGTTTGTTATTTCAAGGGCGCGTTCAACGCCTACTCTTAGAGAATTTTTCGTAATAACTTGATCTAAACGAATGCCAAGATTAACAATTGTTTGGGCAATTTCAGGACGAATACCAACAATAAGACATTTCGCCCCAACTAGTCGTACTGCCTCCGAAGCTTGGATAATATGATGTGCCACCATTGTATCAACAACAGGAACTCCTGTTATATCAATAAGCACAACTTCTGACCGATGTTTTACAACACCCTCTAAAAGATTTTCCATGATAATGCTTGCCCGTTCCGTGTCAATCGTTCCTACCAGAGGCATCACTGTGATGTTATCAAAGATTGGAATAAGCGGCGCTGATAGTTCTTGAAGAGCCACTTTTTGGAGATTAATTGTGTTTTCCCAAGATGTCGCGTAGATGTCTTCTAACTCATGATAGATAGGTTCTGCCCATAGCTCTAATTCTTGCACAGTTTCCATGGGCACGTAGTTATCATCACGTGCAAACTCATCTTCCATAAGCAACTCTAGGATTACTTTACGAAGCAAACGAATTGCTCGCGTCAAATATGTGAGTGGCCAGCCGAGTTTTACAACACGTTCAATGAACTCTTCTAACTTTGTTCTAAAGTGCTCAGGTGACTCTATTTGGTGACTAAAGATAATATCAAGAAATTCAGAATTCATGCTAACATAAACGTTCTCAGATACTACATTTGTAAGAGGTTCTGCTGATACATCCTTCATTGTATCAAGCCAACCTTTTGCGATTTCTTGTCTATGTTCAATTATATATTGTTGAATACTCCGTTCCATCTTGTCCTCCTTATTACAGTACACATATATATAACAAAATATTATTTTTAAACTGTCTCTTCTATTATAACAGTAATGAAAAAAAGCAGGAGTGAAAAATCCCCTACTTTTAATCATACGTGTATTTAGTTTTTCCAGTCAAGAATAAGGGTACTCCCCTATATAAAGGCCGGAATACCCTCATCATTGCTGTTAATCTGGTAGTTGTGTGCGATCGCTTCGCTTAATTTTTCTACTTATAACCTGAAAAATGATACACAAAGATAATATTAATTCCATTATTTACAAGTCTAAAAATCAATAAGCCCAAGGCTAATTTGTAACGCTTTATCGACTTTACTCATCATTTCTTCATCAAGATGCGTAATCTTGTCTGTTAAACGCTGCTTATCAATTGTTCGAACCTGCTCTAACAGAATAACGGAGTCTCGTTCAAACCCGTATTTCTTAGCATTAATTTCTACATGCGTAGGTAGCTTTGCTTTTTGAATTTGAGCGGTAATGGCTGCGACAATAACCGTGGGACTAAAACGGTTACCAATGTTGTTTTGAATAACAAGGACTGGTCGGACCCCTCCTTGCTCAGAACCAACAACGGGAGATAAATCAGCGAAATAAACGTCGCCACGTTTTACTACCAACCGTTTTATCCTCCACTTACAAGACGTTCGACTGTGTTGTCCGCTTCATGTTCAGCCAAGAAAGCTTCAGACGCAATATTTAGGTTAATTTTCGCCATTTCCATATAACCCCGTCGCATATTATTGCGGATGCTACTATTTCTTTTCTCATCAACGAACTTCTTTACAGCTTGATTAATCAAATCATTTCGGTTACTGTTTTCCTGCTTTGCGATAGCATCTAGTTCAGATACTAAATGTTGTGGTAAACGAACTAAAAGCTCCATCGTTGCGCTCGCTTCAGACACCAACATACACCTCCACCATCAGTACAAAACAAATAAGAATAGTTAATTTTTTTATTATGAGAGCACATTGTAAACAGTAGAACCTAATTAAGGCACTACTTGTTTCCTCTTACAGACGAGTAAGATATTAAATATAAATTATTTTTATCTTTTTTCATCATACCATCTATACAGTTTTATGCAAAGCGAATTCTGTCATTTCTTCAACTATTATCGTCATCAATACTATTATTTTATGCATGCAATCATAAAAAATCACGCCTTGCTACTTTAAGCTAGCACATTATTTATAACTTTTACAACTTTATCTGCTCTCTTATATACTCGAGGAACGCGATCACTAATCATACAAGTAACTTCATAATTAATTGTATTAAGATAGCTTGCAATATCATCTGCGCTAATGGACTTCCCGCCATCATGACCTATTAACGTGACTTTTGTGCCGACCGCTGCATCTTTTGGAAGTCTAAACATAAGTTGATCCATGCAAATGCGTCCAACATTTTGTACTTCCTCTCCGTTCATTAATGCTGTAAAACCTTGAAGACCTCGAAGCCAACCGTCTGCATAACCAATTGGCACAGTTCCGATCCATTCTTCTTTCTTTGTTGTGTATGTTGCTCCATAGCTAATGCTTTCACCCTCTTCTAGACTCTTAACGTGTATCAAAGATGTATAGAGAGATAGAACTGGCTTTAATGTAAATGGCAATACTTTTTTCATTTCAGATGACGGGCTTAAACCGTACATTGAAATCCCGAAGCGTACCATTGTAAAACAATCATGTGGTAAACGTAAAGTTGAAGCACTGTTTGCACAGTGAACGTTAGGAGGACAAATCCCTTTTGATTTCAGATAATACACAGTTTCAACGAAACACTTACTTTGCTCTTCGTAATACTCACTATGAAGCTCATCTGCTGTTGCAAAATGTGTAAAAAGGCCCTCTAGCACAAAATGAGAAGATTGTTTAACTTTTGAGACAACACGCTCCATTACATCTTTATCTTTAAATCCAATGCGATTCATGCCTGTATCAATTTTCATATGAAGAGAAAGAGGCTTCTTTATATCATACTTTGATGCTTCACGTAACCAACTTTCATTATGAAGGGTAAGTGAGATATCATACTCTGCTGCAATATCAACATATGAAGGAGGCACGTCTCCTAATACTAAAATCGGAACTTTAATCCCATTTGCTCTTAGTTTAATTCCCTCATCAAGCAATGCTACTCCTAAAAACGTAGCTCCTGCTCCAATTGCTTCTTTCGCTACTTCAATATCACCGTGCCCATATCCGTTTGCTTTTACAACAGCCATAATTTGTTTACCCTTTGGCAGCCATTCTTTTAAGCAATTTACGTTATGAGAAACAGCTTCTAAATCAATTTCAGCCCATGTGTTACGGTAAAACGAATTCACTGGTGTCACTTCCTTTAAGAACTATGGCTTGTAGAAGCCACTATACTACAATTGCACGGTTTGTTTACATTTATTCTTCTCAAAAACAATTCATGCATTTATCATGCTTTTATTATACAAAAATAAACTAGGATTCGTAAAAGTTTATCTAAAAAAGGAAGTTCGTTCTCCTTTTAGAGAACGAACTTCCTTTTTTTTATTTTCCTTGTTCTTTTTCCATTGAGCTTGCAACCATCATAAATTCCTCTGGAGAAAGATCATCAGACGCAATAATGTATTCCACTCCATCTGCTGTCCATTGAATACTTTGTTTTGAAAGAGCTCCAATTGAGAAACCTAGGTCAACAACGTCTCCATTCACAGGAGTTGTAGTAGAAGCTTCTGCAACTGTTGCCTTCTCCTGAATCACTGTAAAGGACTTCTCACCACCATATGTGAGTACAACACGTTTTCCATCCATCGTTTTAACCGTTTTCTCTTCTTCTTGCTCTGTACCTTCAGGTGTATATGAAGGATACTTGACTGAGAAAGGTTCTTCTTCACTTGTCATTGTTGGCACATCTGACTTTTTAGCAGTCATATTCCGCTTAGTATCAAACGCATCTTTATCAAACTTCACATTCATCTCTACTTTCTTAAAGTCAACCGTAATAACAGGCTCATTATCTGTATCCATAATTTCCACTTTTTTAGGGGTAAGCTCTTTTTTATCCAAAATAATTTTTTGCTTCGGAAGAACAGACTGGTGCTGATAGTTGGTTTTTGTGGTAAAGATATAACCATCTTTAGCTACTTGAAATTTTGCTTCATCGTCTCCTTTAATGTCTTTAATTAACGACTCATAAAGGTATGCTTGGCTGCTATTTTGTGGCCAACCACTTTGAAATTTAAAGCTTTTATTAAGCGCAGGAGTTAGCACAAAAACTCCTTCATTATTACGCAAAATCATCTGAGATTGATCTTTTTTGGCATTTTTAAGCTCTACCCTATAATAATCGGGTTTGCTATGCCAAATCTCCACATCATATTTCTGTGGTTTTTCTCCTGTATTCAACATCATCTCAGCTGTTGCTTTATAACCTGTTGACTTTTCCATCTTTTCATTCAAATCTTTTTTTACATCATCTGCACTTTTATCTCCACAAGCTGCTAGTACAAATAAAACACTTAAAAAGACAATGGCTTTAACAATCCATCTTTTCATTCCTACACCCCTTATTCTTTTGCAAGATTTGCAAAAATGTATTGTCGTATCTTTTAATTGGACAATATGAATATATGAGGTGAAAACAACGAATATGCAGACTAGCGTGACAGGCTTTCAATTATCACATTTGCAATAGCATACTGCTCACTATGCGATATAGCCAAGTGTGTAATTTCGTGTTCATTTTGAATATAAGGTCTTCCAGACGACTCATATTCAATCTCAATATCTTGAAAAGAAAGCAATGAACCAATGCCTGTTCCTTTTGCTTTTGCATAGGCTTCCTTAGCAGCAAATCGGCCTGCTAAAAACTCTATTTTCCTCTTGTTTGAAAGCGTATAAAATTTCTCTTGTTCACGAGATGTTAAGATTCGCTTTACAAGCTTGTCATTGCGCTCTAATGCCCTTTTTATTCGGACAAGCTCAACAATATCATTTCCAATTCCGATAATCATAAAGAGTACTCCTTTTATAATAGACTTACATAACGTGCTTTTTATTGACTTGGCTTTATGTAAAGAAAGGGACTTTATTAGAACTTCTTTTCCCTTTATGAAATAATGAAGAAGATTTGTAATCCTTCCTAAATTAAACACAGCAGATATATTGATTAGAGGAGATGATTTTTTGTTTGTTCGTACTGAGAATTTTAGAGAGTTCATAAAGCTCTATCCGATCGTGTTTCTACTTATTTTGATTCACATTGTTGTTTGGCTTCTTGCCAAAATCCCTTTAGAAAGCACGCAATCGCTGATCTATTATTTTGTCGGGATTAACGGGAACATTTCTCAAGGAGAATGGTGGAGACTTATTACCCCTATTATTACACATATAAGTTTTTCCCATCTTCTTTTTAACACGTTTTCTCTCTTAATTTTTGCTCCCGCCCTTGAAAGGATATTAGGAAAAGGAAAGTTTATTTTAATGTATTTCACAACAGGGATCATTGCTAATGTTGCAACATACTTACTTGAAAATATTTACTATACACATGTAGGTGCTTCTGGCTCTATTTTTGGTTTGTTCGGAATCTATCTTTTCTTTTTGCTCTATCGAAAAGATATTCTTGGGCGAGACAATACTCAGGTAATAATGACAATGGTCATTATTGCACTTGTTATGACGTTTGTAAATTCAAATATTAACGTCGTTGCCCACCTCAGTGGTATTATAAGTGGCTTCGTTCTCTCTCTTTTCACCCTTCAACGTAAATAGCACGAACAAAAAAGGAACCTTTTTAGGTTCCTTTTTCAACGATTTCAAAACTTCCTTTTGATAAAACTTGAACATCATCGTATTTGCTTAAATCTCTCATGAGCTTCTCTAGTGCTTTATCCTTCTGTTTTGCCTCAATCATGCAATCTAACAGATCGACCGTTCCATTTATAGTACGAAGAAATTGAATAAACATCTCAGGATCCACATATGGAGCATGCGCCCGAAATTGTTCCTCATTCCTTGGACTAGAAATATGCATTTTCATAGGAAGAGGCGAATGAGCCCATGTCCCAACCATCCTCTCCCAATGATTTCCCCATATTTCTCCCTCATTGTTTGCTAAATGATGGTGGAGGTCAAAAATAAAAGGAATATCAATCTTTTCACATAGATATAAAACATCTTCTATATTGAACGTTGTATCATCATTTTCAAGCATAACCATTTTAGCAATAGACTTTGGTACAAGAGCCCAATTATAAATAAACTGTTCAAGTGCTTTCTCCTTATTTTTATGTGCTCCTCCCACATGAAGCACACAGCGATGTTGAGTTGGAATACCCATCCCTTTCAGAAGGCGAGCATGCATTGTTAGTGTTTGAACAGAGTTTTTCAAAATCTCAGGCTTTGTGGAATTTAGAAGAACAAAGTGATCAGGATGAAAATCAATTCTCATTGGATGTTCTTCTAAAAATGATTTAATTTCTGACAAAACGGGTTTCAATGGCTTCATATAGTCCCAATCGGAAAGATCCTCATGTCCTGCAAGAGGAATAAGACGAGAACTCAATCTAAAAAATTCTACTTCATTCCATAAATTATGTTTTAAAAGACGAAGGCAATTTTCAAGATTTGAAATTGCAATACGCTCAAGTTTCCGAATAGCAGCTTCTCGATCACCAATTTTTTTAAAGTTTGCATATGTCATTGTTTGAGAAGGAGAACTATTCACAAGTTCCATACTCATGGCAACATATCCAAGACGTATTTTTGTCATCTTTTACACGCTCCCTGCTTCTTAGCATGCCCCTCTAAGAAGCTCTTTATCATCAAAATAAAAAAGCTCTAGCAGGATGTGCTAGAGCTTTTTATTATGAAGACTTACGTGTTTTGTTTGTACGTGAACGACGTTGCTTCATATCATATGAACGTGAAGATTGCTGACGCCCATCTTTATTTCTATAGTTGCGTTTATTTTTAGAGTAGTTACCTTTACCATATGATTTTTTACGATCTTTTTTCACTTGTAAAGGCGGCTCAGATGTTAATTTAACAGGAGTTGTATCAGGCTCTTTTGTCATTAACTTAAGCGCTGCTGCTACTACTTTCGCTGCATCATTCTTTTCTAGAAGATTCTCAGCCATTTGCTCGTAAGAAGAAAGGTTTTCTTCATTAATTGCACTTGTAATTTGGTCAAAAATTAGACGTTGTTGACCTTCAAGAGCATCGTCTAGGCTTGGAACTTTCATTGGCTCCATACGACGTTTTGTTGTTGCTTCCACGTTTTTAAGATGTGGAATTTCACGAGGCGTCACAAATGTCATTGCTTTACCTTGTTTCCCTGCACGACCAGTACGTCCGATGCGGTGTACGTAGCTTTCTGGATCTTGTGGAAGGTCAAAGTTATAAACGTGACTAACACCTGAAATATCTAATCCACGTGCAGCAACATCTGTTGCAACAAGGATATCGATTGAACGCTCTTTGAACTGACGCAATACTTTCATACGTTTACCTTGTGTAAGGTCACCGTGAATACCTTGTGCTGCATAACCACGCGTTTGAAGAGCTTCTGATAACTCATCAACACGACGTTTTGTACGACCAAAGACAATTGCAAGCTCTGGTGCTTGGATGTCTAGAAGACGAGTTAATGCGTCGAATTTCTTTTGCTCCTGTGTTTCAATATAGTATTGTTCAATATTTGCAACTGTCACTTCTTTAGATTTTGTTTTGATTACTTTTGGCTCATGCATGAAGCGCTCTGCAATTGCTTGAATTGGTTTTGGCATTGTTGCTGAGAAAAGTAATGTTTGGTGTTCACTTGGTACTTCTTTTAAGATACTTTCGATATCTTCAATGAAGCCCATGTTTAACATTTCGTCTGCTTCGTCAAGTACAACTGTTTGTACGTCTTGAAGACGAATTGTTTTACGATTGATATGATCAAGCATTCTTCCTGGGGTACCAACAATAATTTGTGGTCCTTTTTTCAACGCACGGATTTGGCGACCAATCTCTTGTCCTCCGTAAACAGATAAAACTTGAACACGTTTATAATATCCAATTTTATATAGTTCTTCGGAAACCTGAATAGCTAATTCGCGTGTTGGGGCAATAACAATTGCTTGAATACGAGGATTATTTACATCAATTTTCTCAATAAGAGGAATACCGAATGCTGCTGTTTTCCCTGTACCTGTTTGTGCTTGACCGATTACATCGTTACCTTCAAGTGTAACTGGAATCGTTTGGGCTTGAATTGGTGTTGCCTCTTCAAATCCCATTTTACTAATTGCTTTTTTCAGCGGTTGACTAATTTCAAAATCTTGGAATAACGTCAATTGTTTCAAACTCCTTTTAATCTAAATTCCCATAAGCATTATATCTATTATAAAAGAACTGCTTTAACGTGAGGAAGTGGTGCTAACATAGCACCACTTCTTCTTTTACGTTCATAACAATGATCACAAGCAGAAATGTTCTTACTGCATGGAAGAGTAAGACTTATATATCATCAATTAAGAGCGAGAAAAACTCTACCTTTTTTCTTCGCAGAATCCTTCTTTATCCTAAAGGTCGTTATCAAATGTTATTTTAGATGTTATCATATCACTAATACGAGTAATATTCAAGTAACCTAAAAATTACATTCCTTGTCTTTTACGTAAGTGAAGGGGCTTTATACCTTATATTCCTTTTTCTAAGAGCGCTGTAATAACTTGTTCTAATTTCATACCACGTGAAGCTTTAAAAAGAATAACATCTTGCTCTTTTATAATGTAGCTCAGTTGCTCACTTAGTGTGTCCTTATCCTCAAAATGATAAACATGTTCAACTCCAGCATCTGATGCTCCTTTAGCAACTTCCTCACTTAAAGGTCCATATGCAAAGACGTATGATACTTCATTTTTATCAATAGATTTCCCAACTTCATAATGATATTCTCGTTCATCCTCACCAAGTTCAAGCATATCTCCTAATACCGCTATTTTTCGGTTGTATCCCGAAAGCTCATGCAAGAGGTGAAGAGCAGCTCTCATTGCTGTTGGACTCGCATTATAAGCGTCATTAATTAAGCGAGCACCACTACTTGTTTCAATCACTTCCATGCGCATTTTTGTTAGCTGCAATTGAGATAAACCTTTCACAGCTTCCTCTGCTGAAATGCCAAGTGCTTTTCCAACAAGAATGCTTGCTAACGCATTTTTCACATTATGTTTTCCAAGCACAGGTAAATGACATGTTACATTTTCATCTGTTGATAAGGAAAAAACGGTGCCGCTTTCTGTTTGTGTAACATTTAGTGGTCTTAGGTCACAGTTTTTATTATAGCCAAATGTATGCTTTTCAAATGATACCCCTTCACTTAATTTAGCAAGAAGCGGTTCTTCCCCTTCATAAATAAATACGCCGTTATTGTTTAAACCATTCACAATTTCGAATTTTGCTTTTGCAATTCCTTCTCTGCTTCCTAAATTTTGAATATGAGCTTCTCCAATATTTGTAATAACTGCGATGTCGGGTTCGCCAAGTTTTGAAAGAAGGTCAATCTCACCAAAATCACTCATTCCCATTTCAAGGATGGCCACCTCAATTGTTTCGTCAAGCTCAAGCATTGTAAGAGGAAGACCAATATGGTTGTTTAAATTCCCTCTTGTTTTTAATACTTTATATTTAGTACTTGCAACAGCTGCAATCATATCTTTTGTTGTTGTTTTTCCATTACTTCCTGTAATACCAACAACTTGTATAGAAAGGGATTTGCGATAATTATATGATAGAGTTTGCAAAGCCTGAAGCGTATCATCAACAAGAACAAGCGGAACCCCTTCAGGCTGAGGCGTTTGATCTCGTTGCCATAGTGCTGCTACTGCTCCTTCTTCATATGCTTGTTCAACAAATTTGTGACCATTAAAATTTTCACCGATTAATGGAATAAATAAGTTTCCTTTTTGAATTGTTCTCGTATCCGTAGAAACCCCGTGAATCTCAGTTTTTTCTTCTTTTGTTACATTACTATTCGGAATCCATTCATTTATCTTTGCTAATGTTGCTTTAATCATTTTTCACTTGACTCCTTTCACTTCACAATAAGCGCACAAGAAACACTATCCATAAATGAATAGTGCTTCTTTCTGCTCTTTCTTCTTACATCGTATGTTTAATTTGCTGTTTCTCCGCGTGACGTTCCATACCTAACTCAACTAATTTTTCAATTAGCTCACTATAAGGCACACCTTTATGCTCCCATAAAAGCGGGAACATACTGAAAGGTGTAAAACCAGGCATTGTATTTACTTCATTAATAACTAAAGAGCCATCTTCTGTTAGAAAGAAGTCTGCACGTACTAAGCCTGAACCATCAATTGCTTTGAATGCCTTAATTGCTTCCTCTTCCATACGTACGTAAGTTTCTTTGCTAATTTCAGCAGGGATAATGAGAGCTGTATCCCCGTCTTGATATTTTGACTTGTAATCATAGAAATCTGTTTTAGCAACGATTTCTCCTACAACAGAGCAAGAAGGAGCATCATTTCCTAGAACACCGATCTCAACTTCACGAGCCGTAATACCCTCTTCAACAATGATTTTACGATCGAACTGAAATGCTTCTTCAAATGCATTTACAAGTTCTTCTCTATTTGTACATTTGTTAATTCCAACACTAGAACCTAAGTTAGCTGGCTTAACAAAACACGGATATCCCAGTTCTTGTTCTACCTCTCTATATGCAGCAACTTCGTTATTTTTCCAATCCATCTTTAAAAAGTGAACGTATTTCACTTGTTTGAGACCTGCTTGAGCAAACAAGTTTTTCATAATTACTTTATCCATTCCAGCTGCTGAACCAAGCACTCCATTTCCTACATAAGGAATATTCAATAATTCTAACATTCCTTGTACAGTACCATCTTCTCCATTTGGTCCATGAAGCAATGGGAAAACAACATCAACTGCTTCTCCTTCTTGAGACAACGTGCTTAGTGACGTTGGGGAAATTGCTTTTGCTGTTGCTTTTTCTGTCAATGTTAATTCTTCAACACCTTGTACTTTTCCTTCAATTATTTCACCGCGAATCCATTCGCCGTTTTCCGTTATATAGACAGGGTGAACTTCAAATTTCTCCCCATTCAATGCATTGATAACCGCTAGAGCCGTTTGTAAAGAAACCTGATGCTCTGCTGATTTTCCACCATATAAAAGTCCGAGTTTAATTCTCACAATTGTTCCTCCTTCGACATTCCTAATGTCCTCGTCTATTGTATCACTTTCCCTTCATTTTGCGAAAAAAAGATTGTATATTTTTGAAAACAGAATCCATTTTCCTATATCTTTTCCCGCTTTACTTTTTACCTATGAAAAAGCAAGGTTGGCTTATGCTTTTTTAAAGATCCTCAAAAAAAGTCAGGCTTCCTGAGCCTGACTTTTTTGTCTACCTTATAAAGCGGTTTTTTCTGTTTTTCTTACTGGAATCATAATTAAGAGGAATGCTACAAATCCTAAAATTGCTGCAACTAAGAATGGGCTTTGGGGAGAAAGTGACTCTCCTAGCACACCTGATAAAAGAGGAGCAATTGCGGCTCCAAGCCAACGAATAAAGTTGTAACCTCCAGACGTAATTGCACGCTCATATGGTGAATTCCCCATTACATGTGTTGTAAAGAGCGCATTGTTCAATCCAGACGCTAGTCCAGATAAGATGATAATCACGATTTTTAACCATAAAGGCTGAACAACAAATAGTAAAACAAGCATAATTGCAAATACAATTAATGATACTTTAAGAAGTGTTTTTGGGGTCCATTTTTTCTCAAGCTTATGAGAAAGAACAGCAGAACCATATGCTAAGCACAATCCCCAACCGAAGAAAACAAACCCAATTTGAATAGCTGATAACCCTAAAACGAGTGGAGAGTATGCTAAAACTGTAAAGAAACCATAGTAATAAAGCATGCCTGAGAAAGCACCTTGTAAAAATGGTTTATATGCAAAAAGCTTAACCATTTCTTTTATCCCTGGCGCCTGTCTTTTTTGTTTTAGTGGTGGTTGTTTTACAAAGAAGCTTACAAGAATAAAGGCTAAAAGAATAAGAATGCTTGTTACAAAGAATGGATAACGCCATGAGATGCCACCTAAAATCCCTCCAACTAATGGACCTGCTGCCATTCCAAGACCAATTGCAGCTTCATACATTCCAATTGCTCCGCTTGCATCACTTGAAAGAGCAATAAGAAGCGTCATTGCTGTTGCAAAGAATAAAGCGTTCCCTAATCCCCAACCAGCTCTAAATCCGGAAAGTGCGCCAATTGAATTAGAAATTGCACAAAGAAATGAAAAGACGGTAACAATAGCTAAGCCAGTTACCATAAGTTTTTTATCACCAAGCTTTGCTGCAAATAGCCCTGCTGGAATCATCATAATGGCCATTGTAAAAATATAAGCCGTAAAAAGCATTTCAACTTGCCAGTGACTTGCACCAATTTGCTTTGCAATCTCTGGAAGAATAGGGTCAACAACCCCTATTCCCATAAATGCTAGGAAAGTTGCAAAAACGGTAATAATGCGTCCTCTTTTTGCATTTTCCATCTTCATCACTCCTCTAATGTTGTTTTGAGATATTTTGTTCTATCCATCAGTTCATGAAGATCTTGTTCAAATCGCTGCATACGTTGGATTTTGCGGGCGAGTCCATTAATTTGAACTGACAGTCTTTCTTGGAAATCCTCCAACCCTTCTTTAGTCAATTCTCCACCTGCTCTTCTTCGCTCAATCCGCTTTTTTAAGTGAACGAACTGTTGAAGTTCTTGAAGAGAAAAGCCAAGCACTTCTTTAGCTTCAATGATCTTTTTTAATTCATTAATATTTTCCTCAACGTATAGTCTTGTGTTTCCTTTTGTACGCTGTGGAGGTGTAATAAGTCCAATTTCTTCATAATACCGAATCGTTCGTTTAGTAAGCCCTGTCATCTTCATTACATCATCTATTTTATACAAGAAATGCTCTCCTTTATATTTAACGTTAACGTAAGATTATATATTTATCGTACTCCTCATTAATATAATTGTCAACTAAATGAAATATACACTATATTAAATATTTTTTTAAATTATCGAATCTCAGAGAAAAAGAGGAAAATATTTTGCCCTATTTTCCTCTTTTAGTGGTACCATCAAAAAGAATAGCTGTGAATATTTTATGCATTTTTTTCCTACTTTCTAACAAGACTAACTAAGTAGAAAAAAAGACAGTAAAAATGTAAGCACTATCGAAATGAAAGAATCATACATCTAAACAACGAAGATTGTAATGGAGGTTCGAAAATGAGAGAAGAGAATGTTCGAGTAGAGAAAGATTTCTTAGGAGAAAAGCCTGTTCCAGACGAAGCCTATTACGGCATTCAAACACTGCGTGCAGTAGAAAATTTTCCGATTACAGGCTATCGAATTGATAAAGAACTTATAAGAGCTCTTGCTATTGTAAAAAAAGCTGCGGCTCTTGCTAATATGGATGTAAAACGCCTTTATGAAGGTCTCGGAGAAGCAATTGTTAAGGCTGCAGACGAAATCATTGATGGAGAGTATCACGATCAATTCATCGTTGACCCTATTCAGGGCGGAGCAGGAACATCAATTAATATGAATACAAATGAAGTCATCGCAAACAGAGCACTTGAGGTTTTAGGTAAGAAACGTGGAGATTATTTCACACTCAGTCCAAACTCACATGTAAATATGTCTCAATCAACAAATGACGTATTTCCAACTGCTATTCATATTTCAACGTTAAACCATCTAGAAGGTTTACTTATTACAATGGATAAAATGCTCCAAACCTTTCGCCAAAAAGCAAAAGAATTTGACTCGGTCATCAAAATGGGACGTACTCATTTACAAGATGCCGTGCCAATCCGACTTGGACAAGAGTTTGAAGCATATAGTCGTGTTTTAGAGCGCGATATTAAACGAATTAAACAATCTCGCCAGCATCTCTATGAAGTAAATATGGGAGCAACAGCTGTAGGAACTGGACTAAATGCAAATCCTAAATATATTAAACAAGTTGTTTCCCATCTTGCAGAGATTAGTGGCTTCCCCCTTGTAGGAGCCGAACATCTTGTTGATGCGACTCAAAATACAGATGCTTATACAGAAGTCTCTGCTGCTTTGAAGGTCTGCATGATGAATATGTCTAAAATTGCAAATGACCTTCGCTTGATGGCTTCTGGACCTCGAGCAGGTTTGAATGAAATCAACCTTCCTGCTCGTCAACCCGGCTCATCTATCATGCCAGGAAAAGTAAATCCTGTTATGGCGGAATTAATTAACCAAGTTGCCTTCCAAGTTATCGGAAATGATAACACAATCTGCCTTGCTTCTGAAGCTGGACAACTTGAACTAAACGTAATGGAGCCTGTTTTAATCTTCAACTTGCTTCAGTCTATCAATATTATGAACAATGCATTCCGTAGTTTTACAGATCATTGCTTAACAGGAATCGAAGCGAATAAAGAACGATTAACGAAATATGTAGAAGAAAGCGTTGGATTAATTACAGCTGTTAACCCGCATCTTGGCTATGAACCTGCTGCCCGCATTGCTCGCGAAGCCATTCTAACAGGAAAATCAATCCGGGAGCTTTGTCTAAAATATGATGTTCTTTCAGAAGAAGCGCTAGATCGTATTCTCGATCCATATGAGATGACACACCCTGGAATTGCAGCTGAAGAGCTCTTAGAAGACTAATAAAAAGGCTAGCATACGCTAGCCTTCTATTGTTCATTTTTTGACTTGTCCGTCTCCTCTAATCATAAACTTAGTGGAGGTTAGGGCCTTTAATCCCATCGGTCCTCGCGCATGAAGCTTTTGTGTACTAATACCAATTTCTGCTCCAAACCCGAATTCAAATCCATCCGTAAAACGAGTTGAGGCATTATGATAAAGAGCTGCTGCATCTACAGAAGTAAAAAATTCCTTTACATGACTTTCATCATTTGTAATGATAGCCTCTGAATGCTTTGTTCCATATTTATTAATATGTGAAACAGCTTCCCCAACAGATAATACACGCTTCATTGCTACCGTTTTATTTAAATACTCTTGTTCCCAATCATCTTCAGTTGCTCTTTGTACCTGACTGTGAAGCTGACAAACAGCTTCATCGCCATGCACTGCCACTCCATGGTCCATTAACAGGGAAAGAAGATCTTTACCGTGGAGGGCAAGCCATGCATCATGAACAAGGACTGTCTCAATTGCGTTACAAACAGATGGACGCTGTGTTTTGGCATTAACAACAATTTCGAATGCCATTTTTACATCTGCAGATTCATCAATGAAAATATGGCAATTACCTGCACCTGTCTCTAATACAGGAACAGAAGCCTCTCTTACAACGGTCTGAATAAGATTTTTACCCCCTCTTGGGATGAGAACATCTAAATACTCATTAAGTGTGAAGAGCTCTTTAGCTGTTTGGCGACTTGTATCTTCAATAAGTTGGACAGCATCTTGTGGAAAACCAGCCTTTTTTAACC
Source organism: Priestia filamentosa (assembly GCF_900177535.1). Classification (NCBI taxonomy): domain Bacteria; kingdom Bacillati; phylum Bacillota; class Bacilli; order Caryophanales; family Bacillaceae; genus Priestia; species Priestia filamentosa. The sequence goes on along the minus strand of NZ_FXAJ01000010.1, from coordinate 64,222 downwards.
CGTCATGGATTACGTTTACGATTGCTTTATTAGAATAATGAGCAGAAGAGCTTCCTCTTAAAATAACAGCATTACCTGTTTTCAAACAAAGAGTTGAGGCATCCACTGTCACGTTTGGTCTTGCTTCGTAAATCATTCCTACAACTCCGAGAGGAACACGCACTTCAGTAATTTTAAGTCCATCATTTCTCTCAATTGTTTGTAGTACTTCACCTGTTGGATCTTCTAACTTAACAAGTTGCTCAATTCCATGAGCCATTCCTTCCAGCCTTTCAGTTGTTAAAAGAAGACGGTCTAATAAGGAATCATCTACACCTTTTGCTCGATTTTCTTCAATATCCTTAATGTTCTCTTCTAATATATAGCTACTTTGAGCCAAAAGTTGTGCTGCAATGCTTGTTAATGCACTATTTTTTTCATCTGTTGTTTTATGAACAAGAACAGATGCTGCTTCTTTTGCTCTTTGACCTTTTTCAATTACTTCACTCATCTTTTCTCCCCCTCTATCTTAATAAAAGATTATGCTGTCCAACCCATTGATTGCGATGGATCACTTCATAAGAAGAACGTTCAATGCTATGTGCAACCTCATCACTTCGCTTACCTTTTAAACGATTTAACTCTTCTGATGAATAACACACCTCTCCTTTACCAATTATCCCATTTTTTCCTTCTACTTCAATAACGTCTCCTTCTTTAAAAACGCCTTCTATTTCAACGACTCCTGCCAGAAGAAGACTTCTTCCATCTTTCACTAACGCTCTTTCTGCCCCTTCATCAATCATTACTTTTCCTTTCAAAGATGAATGAAAAGCAATCCACTGTTTACGGGTATTAAGGCCTGTTACTTTGGCTCCTACGTACGTACCGTCTCCGTTTCCTTCCAAAACCTCGAGCAGCTTCTTAGGTCCTTGGCCACTTCCAATAAAGGTTGGTACACCAAGAGATAACGCCATTTCTGCAGCAAAAAGTTTTGATTTCATTCCTCCTGTCCCAACTTTGGAACCTTCAGCACTTGCTACTGACAAAAACTCTTCTGTGATTTGTTCAAGGTAGTCAATCCGTTTGGCATCCGGATTTTTATTTGGGTTATCATCATAAAGGCCATTTATATCTGTAAGGATAATGAGACGATCAGCGTGAATTAAGCCACTTAAAAGAGCTGAAAGCATATCATTGTCACCAAATGTAAGCTCTTCAATTGAAACTGAATCATTTTCATTTACAATAGGCAAAACAGAGCGTTCTAAAAGTTCGGAGAGCGTATCATATGCATTGCTATAACGCTCACGATGAGCAAAATCTTGGCGAGTCAACAAAATTTGAGCTGGTTTTATTCCACAAGTGCTGAAAGCTTCAATATAAGCACTCATTAAAACACTTTGCCCAAGAGCTGCTGATGCTTGCTTTCCTTTGATTGTGACAGGTCTTGAAGGATATCCAAGCTCTGTAAACCCTGCTGCAACTGCCCCTGAAGAAATTAATACAACTTCATGCCCCTCAGCACGTAAAGTAGCGATAGATTCCGCATGTTCACGCAACTTTGTATTATCAATTCCACCACTTGTATTTGTTAATGAACTGCTTCCAATCTTTACAACAACACGCTGTTTTTTCATCTTTTCCCCTCCACATATACAAAAAAGCCCTCTCACATCCTAACAAAAGGACGGAGAGGGCTTTTTCCGCGGTACCACCTTATTTGAGCACAAGTTATTATACTCCACTTTTTCCGTTAACGCCGGTACACACGCTTAGATTTTCCCTCTAAGACTCTGAGGTAGGTTCATTAGCTCCTCCATGACAAGGTTTTGCAGCCGATGAACCTCGCTCTCTTACATGGGAAATCTAATTACTATTCCTCTTCAACGTTCTAATTTTTCTTTATTATGCCGAGAAAAAAGAACGGTGTCAAGAAGATCTTTTTTTACAATTTTCAACCTTCCGTTTTTTCAATTTCTTCTGCCATCTTTCCATGCATTAAATCTGCTTCTAAAAACTCTTTTGTTTTTGGCAGTACAAACTGAAGGTTAGCATGTTCTCCTATTTCAACCGTGCCACTTTCTATTTCAAAATCAAAGATGTGGCCTCCACCTTGTTTGTCTTCACTAATAAAATGAAGGTGATAACCAGCAACAGCCAGTCCTTGAACATACCGGGGCGTGTAAAACCCAACAATTGTTCCTTTGCAATCTTTAAATGTAGAAACATCCTGTTCTTCAACAACATCTGTCATTGAAGAATATGGGGGCTCCTGCTTAGAAACTGTTCGCGTCTTCATACTACGAAATGAGCCTGTAATACGAATAGAATAAAATAAATTTTCGCTAGGTAATATACTAGAGATAAATTGTTCAATTTGCTCCTTTGTTCCATTCTCTTGGATTCGATATGTTAAAGAAGGATTAAAGAAAGTAACAGCGGCAAAAGGGGTTTTCTCATCTTCTTTTACTTCTCTAATCGTGCCATCTCCTTGTAGACGATAAAATTCCCCGTCAACCGCTAACATTTCACCATCTAGTTTGTTGAATGTGCCGATTCCAAAATCGCCGTGCTTTTTCACTATACTAAAAGGAACTTCCCCTTCAAACACGCCATCTAGTAAAGCACTGAAGGTTGATACTTGATAGATATTATCACCTTGTCGTTTACCTTCTGTCACGTTACTTTCATCCTTTCTCTTCTATGTTCTTACTTTCATCAATATCATTTTTCACCCTGCATGTTGGTTGATTAAACTTTGGAGCTTTGTTTCAATATGCTTTTGTCCTGACTCAAGCTCTACCTTATCAAAATACACACGAAGGAGACGTTCCCCATCGTTATACATTTCCTCAAGCCATCCAAACATACCTCTTGCTTTTCGATCTACCTCAACAATTACTTCTAAGCCATGGTCTTCGAGCTGGAAAACAAGTTCAAGCTCATCAAGTTTTCCTCTATATTGCGAAGAAAACGGGCGAAATTCAAATTCTTGAACAAACGGCAAACGTCGTCGAAAATACGGAGCATGTTCGCAATCTGCTTCATGGAGTCGAAAACCTATTTGTTCAACAGCTTGAAGCACATTGTTAACCCACCTATGTGGCACAACTTTGATAGAATCGTTATCTTTGCTATCAACACCTTTTTCAATATCAACATCTGTATGAAGCCAGACACTCACGTTTCGCACGCTAACAGGTGTATCTAAAGGAAGCTGGAATGAGAAAGGAAAATCTTTTTGCTCTCCCGCTTTAATAATGAAAGAATTTGTTACGCGATGAGATAACAACTTCACTTCACGATAGTGTTTCTTGTCATCTTCTTCAATAAGATACTTTGTCATAACTTCAATATCGATGTCACTCATTGATTGCTCCACATTACCTCCTGTAACATGGACGACACCTGTAACTTCTTCTCCTTGAGAATATGATGATGAATGTAAGATAGTATCAACTTTAGCAGAACCAATTCCTATACTTGCTGCAACTTTCTTAAAAAAAGACATATGAACCATCTCCTTATATAGCCTACATTGATGTGAAGCCTCATAATTTTTCTCTGTATCACTTTATACGCTTCATATGTCTTTTTGGTTGCATTTTTTAAAAAGTTATATTCTACTTAACTGCCTTTTGAAGTTCGTTTTCTTTAATTAAGTCAGCGGTAAGTTGTCCAGATAAAACAACCATTGGAACTCCTCCACCTGGGTGTGTAGAGCTTCCTAAAAAATACAACCCTTCATATTCTTTTTTTATTCTTTGTTTTGGATGATAAATAAGAAATTCAATTATCCATATCAGTCTTCAAATAGTAACTACTAGAGTAAAAACTTTCATTTAATCATCATATGTTTCATTATATTTTTTTACATATGTTCTTTTGATTAATAATGAATAAAACAGAAAATACAGACTATTATAATCATATCCTTTTTTCCCTATTCAAACTAACTTAAACGCTGTTTAGTGAAGAACACACAAAAAAGGCTACAAACTACGTAGCCTCTTTTGGACACATTATATAATCTATATCTACCCCTTCAATGTAGAAGATTTATTTTCGTAAAGAAAGACTGCCTTTTTCGGAAGCTTTCCAAACATAAAGTTGGCAAAGGGTAGAAACTTATGAGTAGCCCATATGATTGTATAACAAAGGAAAACAACCGCAATATATGTTGCAAGCATACTAAAATGGAAAGTCATGTTTGCTTGCAACGGAATAAATTTGGCCACTCCTGTAAGAACAAGCGGATGAATCAAGTAAAATCCAAAGGAATAAACAGCAATATTTTTAACAATAGTCATATATTTTGGAGAAAACTTTTGAGCTAATATTTCAGCCACAAGGAATGCTGTATAACTTCCTACTACCATAAATATTAAATTACACATGTTATATATAGCAGCCGGTAAATGTAACGTCTGCATTGTATATATATGATAGTGGAGTATAACCGTTATTGTACCAATAGCAAATGTAAAGAGTAACAATAAGATATTTGACTTTTTAAACGCTTTTCTCCGCAGTTCTTGATAGTGAACCCCAATCCAAGCTCCTAGTAAAAACGTAGCTAAACTGCCTACAAATAAATTAAGGGTTGTGAAATGATAAGCTGAATTTAATAAAGAATAGCAGACTTGAATTGCAATGCCAAAGAGCCACATATACTTCCTAAAAAACATCGATTTTTGCGCAATGTACACAAAAATGGGTAGTACAAGATAAACTTGGACAATTAGAAAAATAAAATGAAGCTGATAATATGACTCACCTCTTGCAATACGTATAAGTGCTTCTTGCAAATTAAAAGTGTCCATAGATCCCCAGTGAGAGTAAATTTCATAAATAATAGCCCAAACAAGATAAGGAACTAAAATGTAGGACACTCTTTTAACGTAATAATTTTTCCACAACGATACCGTTAAAGGTCGGTTGATATAGTTGTAAAAGAAAACCATTCCTGTAATCACAATGAAAATACCTGCTTCAATTCTAATGATGCGATTAATGAAATGGTACTTTTCATAAGCGCCTGTCCCAGCTAGTAATGTATAAGTATAGGCTCCTGTGACATGCACAAGGATAACCATCAACATCGCAAATATCCTCAAAAAATAGATAGAATTAATATTTGGTTTTTTTTGCTTTTTCATTTACTAAATTTCCCTCCCTAATACATCTTCTGAAGAAAATAAGTGAATCGTTATGCAACTATAAAAATAACATATTTATAGGGATAAACCATTGGAAATTTAACACATGTTAAAAAATTAAAATTTAAATTTTCTGTTTTTTATGTATATTCCTTCTCTTCATTTATCTTTTATACGTGTTCAAAACTTTCTTCCCTTAAAAGAATATTTCCTCTATTTATTTAGCAGTTTTTAATGTTTATATATTTAAATTTTTATAAATACATCAAAACCTCTATCTAATAAATAATATATTGACAAATTTTATCAAAATATTAAACTATATTTATCTATATTTTCTGAAAATTATTTTTAAAGGAGATGAAATATTGAAAAAGAGAATATTGACTAAAAGTTTCTTTGGACTTTGTTTGGCTAGCTCAATGTTTCTAGCACCACTAGGAGGACAAGCTTCTGCCCAGACACATGAGAAAATAAACCCTTCCCCTCCTATTGATCCAGGACTTATTCCTGAAGAAAGGCTAGCAAAAGAACTTCAAGAGAAAGGCATCATAAGTAAATCCCTCAAGAATACTTCATTAGACCGCGCTGTTGAAAACTATATTAACCAAAAAATTGCAGAAAAAAATACAGAACACCCTCAGAAAGCTGCATTTAATCAAAAAGCTGAAAAACTAGTTGAAAAGCAACAAAAAAAGCTAGCCAAACAACTTGAAAAAGCAAACAAACAAATTAATAAAGGAAAAGATGGAGTAAACGTAAAAAAAGCAAAGCAAACAAAATATAATGGTGCTGTCCGTACAGACAAAGTTCTTGTCCTTCTTGTTGAATATAATGACTTTAAGCATAACAATGTTGAGCAAGAAGAAGGATATATGTATGATGATGATTTTAATAAAGAACATTATGATGACTTAATGTTTGGAGATAAGGAGTTCAAGCTCTTTAACGGAGATAAAGTTAAAACATTTAAGCAATATTATGAAGAACAATCTGGTGGAAGCTATACTGTTGATGGAACTGTATCAGATTGGTTGACTGTTCAAGGTAATGCTGCTGATTATGGGGCAGATGGAACAAGTGGACACGATAACGCAAGTAGTACAAAAGGTCCCCGTGGACTAGTAAAAGACGCTTTAGATGCTGCCGTTAAATCTGGAATTGATTTATCAGACTTTGATAACTATGATTTGTACGATTATGATGGTGACGGAGATGCCAATGAACCAGACGGGCTTGTTGATCACTTGATGATTATCCATGCTGGAACTGGACAGGAAGCAGGCGGTGGCTCCCTTGGGGATGACGCAATTTGGTCACACCGCTGGACATTAGATGGAGTCCATCCTGTTGATGGAACAAAAGCAGATGTTGATTATTGGGGAGGCGAAATGGCTGCTTTTGACTATACCATTCAACCAGAAGATGGAGCAGTTGGTGTTTTTGCTCACGAATATGGACACGATTTAGGATTACCAGATGAATATGATACACAATATAGCGGAGAAGGAGAACCTGTTGCCTCATGGTCTATTATGAGCGGCGGTAGTTGGAATGGAAAGATCGCAGGTACAGAACCAACGAGTTTCTCTCCTCAAAACAAGGAGTTTTTCCAAACCACAATGGGAGGAAATTGGGCTAATATTGCAACAGTAGACTATACAGATATTAATAAGTATGGAGTTGGAGCTGTTTTAGATCAAAGTGTAACAAAGTCTAATAACCCAGGTATTGTAAAAGTCAATTTACCTCCTAAAAAAGTAAACGGAATCTCCCCTGCTTTTGGTAAACAATATTACTATAGTACAAAAGGAGATAATTTAAATCATACGTTAAAGACACCACAGTTTGATTTAACAAATGCAAAAACGGCAAGCTTCCAATACAAAGCCTTCTATGATATTGAATATGATTATGATTTTCTTCATGTTTATGCAGTAACAGATGATGGAACTAAAACAGAAATTGATACAATTGGAGACGAAGATACAGATAGAGATGGACGTGCAGAATCTACAAAAGGAAAATGGATTGATAAAAATTACAACTTAACTCCTTTTATAGGAAAGAAAGTACATCTTGAATTTAATTATGTAACAGATGGTGGTTTATCATTAGATGGTTTTGCATTAGATGAAGCAAATGTATTTGTTGACGATGAAAATATATTTAAAGATGATAGTGAAGGAACTCCTAAATTAGAAATGGATGGGTTTATTCAATCAAATGGAACATTTTTAAAAGATCATTACTACTATCTAGAATGGAGAAACTATGCCGGAAGTGACAAAGCTCTAGAGTATTCAAGAAATGCGAAGTACAATACAGGGCTTGTCGTTTGGTATGGCGATGAAAGCTTTACGGATAACTGGGTAGGAGAACATCCTGGTGAAGGGTTCTTAGGAGTAGTGGATGCACACCCAAAAGCTATTGCAGGCAAAAAGGATGGGAAGATAACGTATAGCCAAAGCACACGTTATCAAGTCGCGGATGCAGCTTTCTCATTTGATCGTACCGAACCATTCTCTCTAAATGATTTAACGCGTGGAAGCTATAACTTCTATTCTCTAAAAGGAAATAGAGTTTTTGATGACTCCCAAAAATATATTGATCAAAATATTCCTGATGCAGGTAAAATTTTACCTCAACTTGGTCTAAAGTTTGAAGTCATGGGTGAAGCAAAAGATAATTCAGCAGGACTTGTATGGATTCACAAATAAAAAAAGGCAGCCTTTTTTAAGGCTGCCTTTTTCTTTATTTGTTCTCTTCACTCTAGTTTATAGGAATCATTCTTATTTAAATTGTATAATTCTGTAACAAAAGTAGGTATTCGTTGCACTTATTTTAACATTATTACAATAAAACCTTTATTTTCCTAAATTCTATTATTCTCTAATTTTTTCTTATTTTGTCCCTCAGCCCTTCTCCTGATTGACCTCAATCTAGTTTTCTATAAAAAAGTAGCCCTAACCATCTAAAAAAATAAATTTCTTTTCTAAGTCTCTATATCTAGGGAAGAAGCAGTATAACCCTTGATATAAGCGCTAAATAGTAACAAAGTTACCTTCCTTTTTTTCCAACACATACCCTTGTAGTTAAATTGTAACACTGAGCTAATTACTCTGTAATACTTTTGAAACATATCTATGTTAATATGACTCTCGTTAGCTTATAAATCCAGAGTTAACAAAGGAGAGATATGTTTATGAAGAAGAAGATGGTTTCACTTTTAACAGCAACGGCTCTATCTGTAACAATCGGATCACAAGTATCTGCGAAAGAAGTCGACGTACAAAAAGGGGACACGCTTTGGGGAATTTCTCAAAAACATAACGTTTCAGTAAAAGACATTAAAAATTGGAATCACCTTACATCAAATAAAATTTTACCTGGGGACAAATTAACTGTCTCTGAGGAGAAAACATATACAATTCAAAAAGGTGATACTCTTTGGGGAATCGCCAAAAAATTTGACGTAACTGTTCAAGACTTAAAAAATGCAAATAACTTAACATCAGATATAATTCATCCAGGAGTTCAATTAACAATTACAGCTAACGCTCCGGCAGCTACACAACAAGCTCCGGTTCAGCAGCAAGCTCCTACTCAACAAGAGGCTCAAGCTCAGCAACAAACTCAAGCTCAACAAGAGGCTCAAGCTCAACAAGAGGCTCAAGCTCAGCAACAAGCTCAAGCTCAGCAACAAGCTCAAGCTCAGCAAGAGGCTCAAGCTCAGCAACAAGCTCAAGCTCAGCAAGAGGCTCAAGCTCAGCAACAAGCTCAAGCTCAACAAGAGGCTCAAGCTCAGCAACAAGCTCAAGCTCAGCAAGAGGCTCAAGCTCAGCAACAAGCTCAAGCTCAACAAGAGGCTCAAGCTCAACAAGAGGCTCAAGCTCAGCAACAAGCTCAAGCTCAACAAGAGGCTCAAGCTCAGCAACAAGCTCAAGCTCAACAAGAGGCTCAAGCTCAGCAAGAGGCTCAAGCTCAGCAAGAGGCTCAAGCTCAGCAACAAGCTCAAGCTCAACAAGAGGCTCAAGCTCAGCAAGAGGCTCAAGCTCAGCAACAACAGCAACAACAGCAACAACAGCAACAACAGCAACAACAGCAACAACAACAACAACAGCAACAAGCAACTGCATCTAAAACAATTACAGCTACAGCTACAGCATATACAGCTGACTGTTCTGGATGTTCAGGTGTAACAGCTACGGGAATTGATCTAAAAAGCAATCCTAATCAAAAAGTAATTGCTGTTGACCCAAGCGTGATTCCATTAGGTTCTAGAGTATGGGTTCAAGGCTATGGTGAAGCAATCGCGGGAGATACAGGTGGCGCTATTAAAGGTAACCGTATTGATCTCTTTATGGCTGATCAACATCAAGCTAAAAACTGGGGTTCAAGAACTGTTCAAGTTAAAGTTTTAAACTAATAGAATAATAGAAAAAGAGAATATGGTATTCATATTCTCTTTTTCATGCTTTATTTCCTTTGTATTCCAAAAATTCTCTTAAAAAATCCTTCTTTTTGATTATCTTCTTGTACATTTTTTATTACACCCTTTTTTTTGGCTGCTTTTATCCATAAAGGAAACTCGTTTAATAATTGATCATAAAGTTCACGATCTGAGGTGCTTTCAATATCCTCAATGTGTATGAAGTCTGCATTATCTACAATGCGAGCCTCTAGATCATCTAGTTTTTTTAAGAAATCAAAGTTTCCATTACCGATACCCACAAATTGCCAAAAAATTGGCTTTACTGCGCTTTTTTCAATAAGAGATTTAATATTTTTCTTACATCCTCCATCATTAATAAAGACAAGGAAAGTTGGATAATTACTATCTTCCTCTTCTATGTATTTTTTAATCACATCTTCCATAACAGGTAATTCATTGTTTCGGCCAAATTTATGAATGAGTTCGTCTTCTAAAATCACTCGGTTTACGTAGTCTTCAAAGTCTAGTTCAGTGACAGACTTCAGTCTTGAGAATTCATTATCATATACCCATACATCTAAAACTCCATCATCATCAAACTCGTGTGCTACAGCTAAGATACGTTCTACAACTTTCTGCACTGTTCCATTTCTATAAAGTGTTCTCATCGATCCTGTGATATCTAAAACAAGGCCTACACGAGCTTTGATGCCTCTTATATTCTTTTTCTCTAAAACCTGTTTTACATTTTCTTTCTGCAAATCAATTGTTATCATTTATACTCCCCTCTCCCTTTCCTTTTTTTTCATTATATCAAAACTTTATTTATGTAAAAAAGCTGTTCTCCTAAGAGAACAGCTTTTGATAAATAACTTATTTACTTAAGGCACTTTTTCTTGAGCCTTTTACAAAGATAGACATTAATAATGCTACGAAAGCAAGAACTCCAGTAACAAGGAATGCCATGTTGACTCCATGAATTTGAGCCACCAACTGATCAGCTGTCTCCGCATTTTTAGTTGCACTACTCATCACTGTAATTAAGACCGCTGTTCCAATTGCTCCTGCAACTTGACGCATTGTGTTATTCATAGCTGTACCATGCGTGATAAGCTCTCTTGGCAGTTGATTTAAACCGGCCGTTGTTAAAGGCATCATAACCATTGCCATCCCAAGCATTCTGACTGCATACATAATTGTAATAAGTGTAATTGATGTATGATCATCTAATATTACAAATGGGATTGTACCAATCGTTAGAAGCGCTGTTCCTACAAGAGACAATCCTCTCGCTCCTACTTTATCAAAGATTCGTCCTGTAATTGGTGACATAACACCCATTAGAATAGCACCTGGAAGAAGAATAAGCCCTGATCTTAAAGCGCTATAGTGCAGCATTCCTTGAATGTAAAGCGGTAAAATTGTTGCACCACCAATCATCGCTGTGAAAACAATCATTGCAATAATTGTTGTAAGTGTGAAAATTGGATTCTTGAACACTCTAAATTCTAAAATTGGTTCTTTTAATTTAAACTGACGAACAATAAATAAAATAAGTGTTACGATTCCAACGATAAGTGGGGCTAAAACAGATAAACTTCCCCATCCATTTGATCCTGCATTACTAAAGCCAAACAGCAAGCCTCCGAAACCAAGCGTAGATAAAATAATGGACAGAACATCAAGCGTTGGATTTTTACGCTCTGTCACATTTTTAAGCGCAAAGTACGCAAAAATAATATCTATAACTGCAATTGGGAAAATGAGATAAAATAAATAGCGCCATGAGTAGCTGTCAACAATCCATCCAGATAGTGTTGGTCCGATAGCTGGCGCAAAGGCAATAACAAGTCCAACCATTCCCATTGCACTTCCGCGTTTTTCAATTGGAAACATTAAAAGTAAAATTGTTTGCATGAGTGGTAACATAATACCAGCTCCTGCGGCTTGTAATACACGTCCTACAAGCAATACCGAAAATGTTGGGGAAATAGCAGCAACTCCTGTACCTATAGCAAATAGGCCCATTGCTGTTAAGAATAATCCTCTTGTTGAAAATTTCCCGATTAAAAATGCTGTAACAGGAATCATAATCCCGTTAACTAACATAAAAACCGTTGTTAGCCATTGTGCTTTTGTTGCATCAATTTTCAAATCAGCCATAATATGGGGCAATGCTGTTGCCAATAGCGTTTGATTCAAAATAGCGACAAAGGCCCCCGCAAGCAATACTGTCATAATCACTTTTACACTATACTCGTGATGTTTTTGTGTTGAAGTTTGCTCCATGAATGTCTCCCTTTCTTTTTAAATTGTTAACATATTAGTTTTGTAAAGCTCTTTACCATTTATAAACTTTTCTATTTACTAAAATTTCATAAAGTGAAATTATGTACGTAGGTGTACACTTATCCTCTTCCCGTTCCTTAACTTAATTATGCTAGGGAAAAACTTTCTATTTGTAATAGATAAATGTATGGTGCACTAATATATTCCGTCTTTTATCATAACATATATCGCTAGGGATTTTATCATAATACGCTTAGAACTATGTATTTCATTTCTAAAATCTTTCTTATCATATGTGGTTAGAATCTTCCCTATGCAAGGAAGAAAACTTATATAAAAGAAGCCGGGGATTTAATTCCCCAGCTTCTTTTATTCACCCTTCAAATTTTCATAATGCTGTACAATTTCTTTTATAATAGGGCCATCTTCATCAAGTTCACTAATCTGTGCTAGTACTGCTACAATCCCTTGTTCCTTAAGCAGGTTTTGCAGCTTCATTGCTTCTTCATCTTCTTTTGGAGCAAAGAGTAATGCAGCTGCAATAGCCTTAGCAAGATGTGTATAAGAAAGACCCGCTTTCTTCGCTTCAACTGCAGGACGCACTAATCGATCTTGAGGACCTAATTTACGAATTGGAGAACGTCCTACTCTTGTTACACTATCATTAAGATATGGATTTTCAAATCGGCCAATAATCTTCTCGATGTATGCACTATGATCTTCTTCATCTAATCCATATGCTTTCACTAGATAAGCCCCTGTTTCTTGTAACGTTGCCTTTACTTCTTCATGTATAGTGCTGTCTTGTAATGTCTCGTGAATCGTTTCTTTTCCTTTTAGATATCCTAGATAGGCAATAACAGCATGTCCTGTATTAACAGTAAACAGCTTTCTTTCAATGAAAGGAGCAAGCTCTGGGACAATTTTCATTCCTTCTACAGGAGGGATTTCTTCACTCGTTTCTACAACCCACTCATAGTACGGTTCCACTAAAACATCTAAAGAACCTTGCTCTGTTTGGATAGGTACAATACGATCAACAGCTGAATTAAAGAAACTTACTTTTTGAATAACAGCTTCTTTTTCTTCATTTTCTAGCACATTTAGAATATGCTCCTTAAGAATATCTGTTGCTGAAATTTGATTTTCACATGCAATAACATGCACTTTTTCTTCATTAGACTTTACTCGCTCAACAAGAGCTTTTGCAATAAGTGGAGCAATTCGTGGCAAGATATTTGGCCCTATCGCTGTTGTAATATATGTTGCTTCTTTAATTTCTTCTATAACTTCCTGTTCTTGCTGAAGATTATTTAGACCTGAAACATTCTCTACTGTGATAACTTCCTGCGGTTGTGCAGCTGTTTTTACTTGATAACTTTTATCCCTATTAAGTTGTTCAATAATTTGCTCAGCAATATCAACAAACGTAACATGGTATCCTGATTGAGCAAATAAAGCACCTATAAACCCTCTTCCAATATTTCCTGCACCAAAGTGAACTGCCTTTTTCATCTTTATCATTCCTTTATTAAATTATTTTGGAGATATTCATAAAATGTTTCTTCTAACTTTTGACGAATAATGTTTTCATTCGATGAAGAAAAAATCATCATTGCTTCTTTGTCCTCAATAAGTGTTGTACTAATAAGACTTAAGATTTCTTGCTGACGCGTACTTAAATTCTCTGGAGCTAACATGAATAACATGTTCCATACCTCCATGTCTTTACCATCCATCCCTTTAACAGTACATGCCTCTTCAAGATGAGCAATTTGAAAACTTAGAGTAGCAATAGAAGAATGTTTAGTATGGAAAAGAGCCATTCCTGTTTCAGGAATACCAAGCCCACCTTTTTCTTCTCTCTCTTCTAGCTTTTTTACAACTTCAGTCTTCTGAGAGAGCAGACCTTTATCTTCTTGCTGTTGAACAACCTTTTTTATGATTTCCTTATGATTAGAGAGGGGGGATTTAAAATGGAGTACTGTAAAATGATTAAGAATAGCTTCCATACTCCTATAAACATCTTCTACCTCTTTTAATACGTTACGAAAAGGTTTTTTCAAACGAGATGAAAAGGTTGCTTCATCATAATGAATAGTGGCATAGCTTTTATTTTTGGTTAAGTCCCCGATATGATTTTGCAGAAACTGATGAATTGATGAAACATCATCCTCATTTAGAAGAGGGGTCACTAAAATATAATCAAGATGTGTGAACGGAAGTCGTACAGTTGAAATAATCACATCATATTGAGATAAATCTCGATTCTGAATCTCCATTAAAGATGAGATTTCGACATACTGAATTTCAATGACTTCTTTCTTCACTCGACTTGCAAGCATTTTAGATGTGCCTATCCCTGTTGGGCAAACAATTAAAGCTTTCAACGCTATTGCTTCTTCACGCAGAACAAGTGCTGAGCCAAAATGGAGAACTAAGTACGCTACTTCGTCATCAGGAAATGATACTTCTTTAAAATGTTTCTCAAGACTATTCCTTACAGCCATAAATAAAACAGGATATTTCCTGCGAATATCTTCTGTAAGAGGATTAAACAAAGCCATTTTTTGTTTTATTCTGAAGAGTGATGGTTCCATATGAGCAAGCAAACCTTGAAAAAGTGAAAAATCATCTTCAAGATTTACATGAAGCTGAGCCGAAACCTCTTCAATCATTTTTTTAATTAAGCTACTAAGGATAATACTGTCATTATAAATATAATAGCCTTCTTGAAGTTTGGAGCCTTTAAAAATAATGGTTAAAAAGCAAATATCCTTTTCAGTTAATGCTTCTTGATCAGAATGAATGAAATCTGAGCAAATCTCCTCAATCAGTTTATATTCATGTGAAAACCGGATTGAATTGTCATATTCCTCTTCTAATAAAAAACCGTCACTTGTTCTTTGTATCGCAATACAAATATGAACAATTAATCCAATATAATCACTATCTGCAAGTTTTGAAATGCTAAGCTGCATTGTTCTATTAACAGCTTCTTTTATTTTAATTAGATGTGGAACCTTAAGGTAGTGCAATACTTCTTTTTTATCATTTCCAAAGTTCTCAGTATGAAATAAATCTTGGATCAATTCTTCAGCAAAGTGCATAAGCAAATAAGCAGCTAACATTTTACGCTTACTTTCTTCACTTCCATGGAGACTAACTCCTACACCTCGTTTTCTTAACAATGTAACTTTAAAATCTTTAAGCCAATCTGCTAATTCATCTAGATAGGAAGATAAAGTTGTCGTACTTACCCCTAGCTCTCGCGAAAGCACTTGAAGCTTAAAAGATTCTTCACCTCTTATTAAAGATAAAAGCAAAATTAACTTGCGCTGTTGTGGTGATTGATCAACAGGTTCAATGTGCATTAACGCTTGAACTAATTTAAAAACATGTTCATTCTTTCCCATAATCATTAGCCCATTATCGCTTGTTCGTTCAAGTGTTAAGTCAAAGTTTTTTAGAACTCTCTCAATAGCTCTCAAATCTCTATGAACTGTTCTTACACTAACATTTAGAAACGTTGCAATTGAAAATGGCGTATGTTTACCTGATGTTTTAATAATCAGCTCAATAATTTCCTTTTCTCTTGAGGTTATAAACAAAATATCAGCTCATTTCTTATAACGTGAAATGTAGTACAGAAATGCATAAATAGAAAGGCACCTGGATGCCTTTCTATTTTATACATTAGCTTGAAGTCCCTTCACCGTTTAAAAGCTCCATTAGTTCTTCAGCTGTTTCAGCTTTTACCATCTTTTCGATGTTTGCCATATCAGAGCAAGTAACTGCTATTCCTGATAGAATTTCAAGGTGAGTTCCATCTTTCCCAGCAATACCAAAGATTAAGCGAACCTTTTCACCATCAAAGTCCACTCCTTGTGGAACTTGAAGAACGGTGAAACCTGATTTTATTACTGCTTTCTTCGCTTCCTCCGTACCGTGTGGAATAGCAACATCATTACCCATAAAAGTAGATGTCATATTGTCACGCTCAATCATAGCTTCAATGTAACTTTCTTCAACATATCCGCTATCAACTAAAACACGTCCTGCAAATCGAATAGCCTCTTCCTTATTAGCAAATTCCTGATTCAAGAACACATTTTCTTTTCTTAATAAGCTATCATCCTGTTCAACTGGAGCAGATTCTTCTTCCACTTCTTCCACTAACTCTTCAGTTGGTATATCATGATCATTTTTCAACTTATCAATGAGCTTGTCATATTCTGGACTTGATAAGAAATTATCAACAGAGATGTGATAAGCATCTGGTAGTTTATTTTGAGCACGCGGTGTTAGCTCCTCTTGTGTAATAACAATTTGAGCATCACTCGGCAGATTGCTAATAGCTGTGTTTGTAACTGAAATAGATAATCCTGCTTCTTTTACTTTCTTGCGAAGTAGTGAAGCACCCATTGCACTAGAACCCATACCAGCATCACATGCGAAAACAATTTTTTGAACGTTGTTTGGCATATTTCCTTGGTTGGTTGTAAGTGTACTTGCTACAGAACTCTTTTTCCCTTTCATTTCCTGCATTTTTTTAGAGGCTTCTTCAATGTCTTCTGCTTTCTCTTTTCCAGTTTTTAGAATTAGTGATGCAACTGCAAATGAAACAATAGTAGCAACAAGGACACCCGCAATGTTTGCCATATAGGCGCCACCTGGTGTTGCTGCAAGAATTGCTAAAATGCTTCCCGGAGATGCAATAGCTTGTAACCCTCCACCAAGTAATACAAAGGTGAATACTCCACTCATACCTCCTAAAATAGCTGCAACGATTAATAATGGACGCATTAAGATGTAAGGAAAATAGATTTCATGAATCCCACCAAAGAAATGAATAATAGCTGCCCCTGGTGCAGATTGTTTTGCTGATCCTCTGCTAAAGAATGCATAAGCAAGGAGAATTCCTAAACCAGGCCCTGGATTTGCTTCGAGAAGCAGTAGAATAGACTGGCCATCTGTACGAATTTGCTCAGCTCCAATTGGAGAGAGAATTCCGTGGTTAATTGCATTATTTAAGAATAATACTTTTGCAGGTTCAATAAGAATACTTGTTAATGGTAAAAGACCATGAGCAACCATCCAGTCTACACCAACCATTAACCAGCCTGTAAAAGTATCAACAGCAGGTCCAACTCCTAGAAATGCTAAGATAGCTAAAATACCACCAAGAATCCCCGCAGAAAAGTTATTAACAAGCATTTCAAAACCAGTTTTAACTTTCCCTTCAATTGCACGGTCAAACTTTTTAATAACATAACCGCCAAGCGGTCCCATAATCATAGCACCGAGAAACATCGGGATATCAGAACCAACAATAACTCCCATTGTTGCAATAGCTCCCACAACTCCTCCACGCTGCTCGTGAACGAGCTTACCTCCTGTGTATCCAATTAATAAAGGAAGTAAATACGTGACCATCGGATCAACTAACTTGGCAAGGCTTTCATTCGGAAAGAAACCTTTTTCAATAAATAGAGCTGTAATAAGCCCCCAAGCAATAAATGCGCCAATATTCGGCATTACCATTGAGCTTAGAAAGTTACCGAACTTCTGTACAGCAACTTTTATATTTGATTGAGCCATGTGCTCTCTTCCTTTCTATGTGTATTAAGACTTATAATAACTACAGCTATAATGTTAGGATATGAATTGCTTTCATTCAACAAAGAAGAAAACTAACTTTGTCGCAGAAAAGAAGACAAAGCTTTTGTAATGGCTCTCAACTACATAATCTTCTTCACGTTCTTCCAACTATATCTTTAGGAGGGAAATTATGTTGAACTTATCAAAATTAGATTTCGTAAAAATAATTCCCTGTTTAAATAATAATCCTCTCTCGCCAACATTTGCTTATGCTGTTGCACACGGTGTCATAGAAGGAGATATTTTTGTTAGTAGTTGTTCCACAATTGATATGTTCTTACTCAAAACTCGTTCAGGGCTTTATTTTGCGGATGGAGATTTAAATCATTCATTCTTCTGTTCTTGGTTTAGAGATTATCTCTCTCAAAAAGCTACGGAAAAAGCAAATCGGTTTACTTTCTTTTCTCCCAACAAAATTTCAGATCAAAAAATACGCAATACAATCGGGGATCATTGGAAAGAAATGCAGCGATGCTCTTTTGACTTTAATCCTTGTGCATATAGTTCAGGTTTCCCTTCCTCTTCTTCCATCAAAGAAATAAATTACAACTATATCAAGGAACATAAGGAGTTCAATAAATCCTACTATAACGAGTATTGGGGATCTGTTCATAACTTTCTGCGTAACGGTTTTGGGTATTGTGTAGTTGATCACGACCAAAACATTTTAAGCACTTGTACGACTATCTTTCGTGGAGGGACGTTTGCTGAAATAGATATTTCAACATCTCCGCAACACCAAGGAAAAGGGCTAGCAACTAAAGTGGCTCATGTCTTCATTAAACACTGTTTGCAGCAGCAACTTACGCCTTCGTTGGGATTGTGACCTTAACAATGAAAGCTCTAAACACCTCGCTAAAAAACTTGGCTTTCATACCCCTAAAACTTATACTATTTTTGCAAAAAAATAAAAACATGCTCATATGTTTGAGCATGTTTTTATTTCTATGCTTGCACTTCAAACGGTAGTTTCTCCCCTTTTATTCCAGCAACTAAATTTTCTGCAGCCATCATAGCCATTTTCTTGCGAGTTGCAATACTTGCACTGCCAATGTGAGGCACTGCTGTTACGTTAGGAAGAGAAAGAAGTGGATGAGAAGCAGAAATAGGCTCTTCTTCAAATACATCGAGGCCCGCGGCCCAGATTTCCCCCTCTTTTAATGCCTTGTACAAGGCTTGTTCATCTACATTTGTTCCACGAGAAACATTAATAAACACAGCACTTTCTTTCATTAATTGAAACTGTTCTGTTCCTATCATATGTCTTGTTTCTTCAGAGCCTGGAGCTAGCAATACAATGAAGTCGGATGTTTGAAGAAGCTCTGTAAGCTCACAATATGTAACACCCATTTCCTCTTCAATATGAGGCTTTTGATTTCGGTTATAATATACAACATCCATATTAAATCCAAGAGCTCGTCGGGCAACACCTTCACCAATTCTTCCCATACCAATGATGCCAAGTCTCGCTCCGTAAATGTCTTGTCCTGTTAACAGCATCGGCCCCCAGCTTTTCCACTTTTCTTCCTTTATATAACCTGCTCCCTCAACAATGCGCCGACCCGCTGCCATAAGTAATGTAAAAGCTAAGTCTGCAGTTGTTTCATTCAAAACAGAAGGCGTATGACCAACAGCAACCCCTTGTTCTCTAGCATATTCCATATCAATGTTATCAAAACCAACAGCCATTGTGCTTATCACTTTCAAATGTGGTGCACTTTCTAAAAGTTCACGATCAATCTTATCTCCTACATTTGTATAAAGAGCATGAGCATTGCGGATTTCTTCTTTTAATCGTTCATAAGGCATTGCTATTTCTTCTTCAGGCCATATATATAATTCTCCGTACTTTTTCATCATGTCTAACGATTCATCAGGAATTTTTCGTGTAACAACAATTTTATACTCCCCCATACCTTTTCCTCCCCTATTCCTATTAGTGTTTCTTCTTTTACTATACAGTGCCCGTTAAAAGGGATTCAACAAAATAGTATCTTGAATCTTCCCTTACGTCACCCTTTACACTCAATAATAAAAGAGAAGAAAGGATGAAAAACAATGAACGTAAGAAAGAAAGAAAAAGTCATGGTACAATTAATGCTGGGAACCTCCCTTATTTTAGGATTTATTCCACCGCTTATTATGTTTCTTGCTTCTAGAAAAAAGAAGATTTTTTATAGAGAAACAAGTCGTAAAGCTTTAAATTTCCACCTAACCATTTTTCCATTATTTTTAGTTAGCTATATTCTCCCCTCTTCATTTAAGTCATTTTCATATATCATTCTCATAATTGAATCATTTTCTATTTTAAATGCCATGATTTCCATATTAATTCATAAACCTTACAAGTATTGGGCTCTTCCATATTTAAAGGAACGAAGGTGATAAAGATGGAACGACAGATGTTAACAATTGGGGAACTGGCAGCTAAAACAGAGGTAACAATTCGAACGTTACGCTACTATGATAAGATTGCCCTTCTTAGTCCACGTCATTATAGGGAAGGTGGACATCGGCTCTATCAAGATGAAGACGTCATGCGTTTAAAGCAGATTCAATCTTTAAAGTTAATAGGCTTTTCTTTAAAAGAAATTAAAAATCTATTAGATAAGAGCTCTATTGAACAAGAACCTTTGCATATAGCAATTGATTCTAAACTAGCTCACCTTAAAGAGGAACGAGATTCAATTGAGAAAACAATTTCTGCCTTGTATCATATTAAAACAGTAACTTCCAATCATCAGAATATTGACCTTCGCTTATTTTGTTTTGTTCTATATTCTTTACTTTGGGATGAGAGAGAAAAACATAGTGAGAGTGAGCTTTCCATCCAAAACTTTACAGAAGAAGAAAGAAAAAAGCTTGATCAGCAGTACTTTACTCTTTATACTGAACTGAAATATTTAGCAGAAAAAGATATTTCTCCTTCTTCCTCACAAGCCAGACAGCTGTATTCTAATATGCAAGACCTTGTAAATAGAACAATTATAGGAGATAAATTCTCTCCAACTCCTCTTGCCATTTCTAATGAAATTTTTAACCCTTTTACTGAAAAAGAGCTGAGTTTTTTAAAGTCTTTGACAAAACATCAAAAAGACCAGTCTTAAAAGACTGGTCTTCTAAGCTTTCTTTATTAATAAATAAAGAAAATACGGTGCTCCAATTACCGCTACAACGAGGCCAACAGGGATTTCCGAAGGCGCCAAAATATTTCTTGCTAATGTATCTGAAACAAGAAGAAGTAATGCTCCTATTAAGGCTGTAACTGGCAAAAAACGCTCATGACGTGGACCTACTAATCTTCTTCCTAAATGAGGCGCTACAAGCCCAAGGAAGGCAATTCCTCCTCCAACCGAAACGGAACTTCCCGCTAGGGCAACCGCAATAATAAGCAAAGTTCTACGCTCTTTTTCAACTTTTGTACCAAGCCCTGTAGCTACTTGATCTCCTAAATTCAACACATTTAAATAGCGCGATTTGTATAAAGTGAAAGGTATGAGAAGAACAACCCATGGCAAAATAGCCAATACAAATGTCCAACTTGTTCCCCAAATACTTCCCGATAACCAAATGGAAGCTTGTTTAAAATCATTTGGACTCAATTTAAGCTGAAAAATAATAAGTAATGCAGCGAAAGCTGAGTTAATTCCAATCCCTACAAGAACAAGACGAGTTGGAGTTATACCATTTTTCCAGGAGATAATATAAATTAAAATTGCTGCAGCAAGCGCTCCTAATAAAGCTGTAAACGGTAAAGCAAAAATAGAGAATGCGCCAAGGCTTCCAGTAGTGCCTCCAGAGAAAAAGATATATAAAACAACAGCAAAACCAGCGCCAGCATTAATCCCTAGAATACCTGGGTCTGCGAGATCATTTTTTGATACTCCTTGCATGATAGCTCCCGATATCCCTACACCTGCTCCAATTAAGATGGCAATCACCATTCGTGGTAAACGAAAATCAAATAAGATAACTTCGTTTCCGCTTTCTCCCTTACCAACGATTGTTTGTAGAACTTCAAAAGGAGCTAATTTGATATAGCCAATATTAAGACTCAGAAAGAAAGCACCAATAATAGCTATAAAGAGCAAAATCATAACTGTCCACATTTTTCGGTCTTGTTTTTTATATTCTTGCATTAGAGCCTTCTCCCTTCATTTCGTGCTAGATAAAGGAAGAATGGCACGCCAATAAGCGCCGTCACAGCACCAACAGGTGTTTCAAAAGGTTGGTTAATCATTCTCGCAGCAATATCTGCTATAACGAGCAATAAAGCTCCTAAAACAGCTGAACAAGGGATAATAAATCTATAATCCAATCCAACAAGGAATCTAGTAACGTGAGGAATAACCAGACCAATAAAACCAATAAGGCCCGCCACTGAAACAGCTGCGCCTGTTAAAAATAAAACGGTAATAGTACCAATTACTCTTACAGCTGTTGTATTTTGACCAAGCCCTTTTGCAACTTCTTGTCCTAAACTTAATACAGTAACAGATCTCGCAATAAGGAGGGCTAAAATAAGACCAATAGCTGTAAAAGGGAGAAGCAGGCTAATGCTTTCCTTCTGAACCCCTGCAAGGCCTCCTGCATACCAAAAACTTAAATCTTTTCCAACATCAAAATGAATACCAATTGCCGTTGAGATCGAATCAAGAAGCAGAGAAATAGCTGTTCCTGCTAAAGCAAGCTTAACAGGTGTTAATCCTCCCCTTGAAAGAGAACCTATCCCAAACACTAAACAAGCGCCAAATCCTGCTCCTACCATCGCAAAAATAGTTAGTGAAAATGAAGAGGAATGAGGGAAAAATGCAAGAGCAATAGCCATCATAAATAAAGAGCCTGCACTAATTCCCATAATAGATGGAGAAGCAAGTGGGTTCCTTGTCATACCTTGCATAATAGCGCCTGAAACAGCTAAAGATGCACCAATCAAAGCAGCCCCTATTGCTCTTGGCAGTCGCAGTCTTTGAATAATCTGATGAGAAGTTGAAGCTGCATCAAATTGAAAGAGACTTTGCCAAACAGTTGAAAGTTTGATATCTGCTGCTCCAATTGAAACAGAAGCACCAATAGCTAAAACGAGTATTCCAAGACCTAGAAATATAATTACAGAAGCAATTAAAGGCTTGCCTTTAATCTCTTTCTCTTCTTCAGCTCCCTGCTTGTCCTTTGTCTGATTGCTTTGTAACATCTATAATCCTTCCTTTTACCTTTAAGTGATATTGATAATCTTTTTCATTATAAGTGAAACGCTCTCATTTCTCAATCTTTCCTCTCCCTCTAAACTCTCTTATTTTAAGTCTAATTTCACCCTTTTTAGAGAAAAGAATGATAGTTTTTCTTGTAATTGACAATGATAATTGTTATCATTTATATCGAATATGAGAGATGTATACTAGGAGGAAGAACCGTGATTAAGAAAATGAAACTGTTTGCATTACTTACTGGTCTTGTTGTTTTTTCACTTGCCCTTGCTGCCTGTGGGAACAATGAGGAGAAATCCTCATCTAAATCAGAAGACTCTGCAAAGGAACGTACTGTTACAGATGCAATGGGGCATGAAGTAACGATTCCAGAAAATCCAAAACGCGTCCTTGCTTCATATTTAGAAGATAACCTTGTGGCCCTTGGAGTTACACCTGTTGCCCAATGGTCAGTAAAAGACGGAAAAAGTACGCAAGAATACTTATCAAGTAGTTTAAAAGATGTTCCAACTATCCCAAGTGAACTGCCTCTTGAAGCGGTAGCAAGCTACAAGCCTGATTTAATTATTCTGGATTCTCCAGACTTAGCTGAGGGTGGAAAATACGAGCAGTATGCTAAGATTGCTCCAACTTACGTAATTGGAACAGAACAAAATAATGATTGGCGCAAAGAACTTACAACAGTTGGTGAACTACTAAATAAGAGTGATGAAGCTAAGAAAGCTTTAAAAGAATATGATCAAAAAGTAAAAGAAGCTAAGAGTGAACTTGAAGAGAAGGCTTCAGATGAATCAGCAGCTGCTCTTTGGCTTGTTGGCGGCAAGTTCTTTATGGTAAGTGATAATTTATCAAGTGGTGCTGTTATATATGGAGACTTAGGTATTAAGGAACCAAACGTTGTTAAGGAAGTATCAAGTAAAGGTGATGCAAACTGGCTTCCTGTTTCTCTTGAGAAACTAGCACAGCTTGACGCAGATCACATTTTCCTTATTAACAGTGATAAAGAATCAGGATCAAAAGCATTAGAAGATCCTTTATGGAAAAACATCCCTGCTGTTAAAAACGGCAATGTTCACGAATATGGACAAGATGCTAGTTGGCTTTATACAGGGACAATTGCAAATAAGCAAATCGTTGATAACGTTGTAAAAGATATGACAAAATAAGAAAAGCCTGGTGATTATTTATCACCAGGCTTTTTTCATCCTTCTATTTTTTACCCTAAAGCATCTCATCCTCTCATTTAAAATTTCAAATCCCCCCTTTTATACCTGATATCCTAGCCAATGTGAAAACCTATCAATAAATACAGGAGATAAAAAAAGATGATATAATAGTGAAAACCTAGCGAAAAGGTCGTGATATCCCACATCTATGATCTTCTACTCACCAAGATTTAGCTTTTTTTGCATTTAATTTTCTAACGATATTGAAAGGTGCTAATTTTATGAACAATTTAAATCGCAATATGGGTACTTTTTCGCTTATCATGGTTGGGATCGGCTCAATCATTGGTTCAGGCTGGCTTTTCGGAGCTTGGAGAGCTGCTCAAATAGCTGGTCCAGCCGCTATTTTCTCATGGATTATTGGTATGATTGTTATTGGTATGATTGCTCTTTCTTATAGTGAACTTGGCGCAATGTTTCCAGAGGCTGGGGGAATGGTCAAATATACACAATACTCACATGGCTCTTTCCTAGGATTTATCGCTGCTTGGGCAAACTGGATTGCTATTGTTTCTGTTATTCCTGTTGAAGCAGTTGCTTCAGTTCAATATATGAGTTCATGGCCTTGGGAATGGGCGCAGTGGACAAGCGCTCTAGTAAAGGAGGGAACACTTACAGGTAAAGGATTACTTGTTGCAACAGCCCTTTTACTTGTTTACTTCTTCCTAAACTATTGGACAGTGAGTTTGTTCTCGAAAGCAAACTCGCTTATTACCGTTTTCAAAATTATAATCCCAGGATTAACAATTGGCGCTCTGTTGTTTGTTGGCTTTAATAGTGGAAATTTCACAGCAGGAGACAGCATTGCACCTAGTGGATGGGCTAGCGTTCTAACAGCTGTTGCAACATCTGGAATTGTATTTGCTTTTAATGGTTTCCAAAGCCCTATTAATATGGCTGGTGAAGCTAAAAATCCAGGTAGATCTATTCCAATTGCTGTTATTAGCTCTATCTTAATTGCTACTGTAATTTATGTACTTCTTCAAGTAGCCTTTATCGGCGCTGTTGATCCTGCAGCAATTGTAAACGGATGGAGTCACTTGAACTTCAATTCACCGTTTGCTGACTTAGCAATTGCATTGGGAATTAACTGGCTTGTTATTGTACTGTATGCCGATGCTTTTGTGTCTCCTTCAGGTACAGGAATTACGTATACAGCAACAACAGCTCGTATGCTTTATGGAATGGAAAAGAACAAATACTTGCCAAGCTTCATCGGTAGGCTACACCCCCTTTATGGGATTCCTCGTCAAGCCATGTTTGTAAACTTAGGCGTATCTTTAATTTTCTTATTCTTATTCAGAGGATGGGGAGTGTTAGCTGAAATTATCTCAGTTGCAACCCTTATTTCATATTTGACAGGTCCAATTACTGTTATGACGTTGCGAAAAATCGGTAAAGATTTATACCGTCCGCTTCGTTTAAAAGGATTAAGCATTATTGCACCACTTGGTTTCATTTTTGCTTCCCTAACTCTTTACTGGGCGCGTTGGCCGTTAACAGGACAAGTTTTGTTTATTATCTTAATCGGATTTCCAATTTATTTTTATTATCAAGCCAAAAATAATTGGAAAGATTTTAAGAAGAATTTCAAAGCTGGAGCTTGGATGGTTGTTTATCTTCTCTCAATGGTAGTCATCTCTTGGCTGGGAAGCGAGAAGTTTGGAGGACTAAATATTATTAAGTACGGATGGGACATGCTTCTAATCACTGTACTTTCTCTTTTCTTCTACGCTTGGGCACTTAAGAGCGGTATTGAAAGTGAATCTTTAGATGAAGGGCGCAAAGTGAATGACGCCTTACGTGCAGCTCAAAAAGAGCGTGCAAATGAAAAATAAACAGATAGTTCATCTTATTGATTATTATACTATTGAACTTTTAAGAGATTCGTTTTCTTCTTACCTTCTTTTCTCTCTTAGAGAAAAGAAGGGTTTTTATTAGGTTAAGACTATTCCTCTCCTCTATATTTGTTATCACCAGGAAGACTTTTAATATGCTTCCAAGCTAAGATAGCGTCTTCCCTACCCTTACCCTTATTCTTGGGATCGGCAAAATAATCTCGAATAAACTGATTGTACTGAAACTGAGATCCAAGCTTTGGTCGATAAGTTGGATCTTTTTTACGCTTCTCCTCTTTCACCCAAGCTTCTATCACCTCCCGATATGTCTTTCCTACGTTATTTTTGAAGTAATTTTGTATGTAAGTAGAAAAGTGAAAATTCGGAATGTGAAGCTTAAAAAAGGCCCTCACTTTTTGACTACACCTGTGATGTTTCGTAATGACCGTTTCAAGACATAACTCTTCACCTAATGAATGTACTGTTCTTCTCTTTGCTGGCCTTACGATTCTCCCTTCCCCCAGAAATATTCCTATACGCTCTATTATCTCGTCTTTCGATCCTGATGTACTTAATCCATTATCACGGCAAAATGACTGCAGTTCTTTTTTAAGCCAGTAGAAGTTTCTAAATTTATGTTCTGATAAACCTTTTATTAAGGGCGGCCTTTCCATGCTATCTCTCCTCTCTATTTACCATAACAGAACAAATGTTCCCTTATGTCAATTTTAATATAGAAAATTCACCTTTTCAAATCTATAATTTGTCTTATATACTACACTTTTCTTAAAAGGAGGGAACACATGAAAATCACAAAAGAGAAACAAAAACTTTGGGAGCTCCTTGGTGACCTGCCTGAAAAAAGTAAAATCTCTGTCACAACCCTTTTTGAGCGAGAGATGGAAACCTACCTTGTAGAGGAAATTTTACTATCTCTAAATGGCAGAGAAAACGTTCCTGCTTATTTCGTTAAACCAAAAAACAAAGCCAAGAAAAGACCAACTGTGCTTTTTAATCATTCACATGGCGGCCTGTACCACATGGGAAAGAAAGAACTCCTGAAAAGTAGCCCCTATTTATATGAAGAAGCATTTGCCAAAACATTAACAAACTTAGACTACAATGTGCTTTGCCTTGATATGTGGGGTTTTGGGGAAAGAGCAGGAAAAGCTCAAACAGAGATTTTTAAGGAGATGCTTTGGAATGGTGAAGTTTTATGGGGAATGATGATCTATGACAGCATAAGAGGAATTGACTACTTATTCGAACGAGACGATGTTGATTCTACTCGCATTGCAACAATGGGCATGTCAATGGGTGGATTAATGGCATGGTGGGTTGCTGCTTTAGATGAGCGTATTTCAGTTTGTATAGATATTACAGCACAAGTAGAGGCTAGAACACTAGTAAAACAGAGACGGCTTGATTCCCATGGCTTCTACTCCTATGTTCCTAGCCTTCTTAAACATTTTGAAACAGCCGAGATTCAATCTTTCATTGCGCCTCGACCACACCTAAGTCTTGTAGGAGAACATGACCTGTTAACTCCTTATGATGGACTTTCTATTATTGACGAAGAATTAAAAAGAATTTATAAAGAGAGGGGACTAGCTCATCATTGGAAAATGAGCCGTTATCCCTGTGGGCACATTGAGACAGCTGGAATGCGTGCTGAAGCTTATGACTTTTTAAAGACGTATTTGTAACAAAACAAAAGCAGCCTAATATAAGGCTGCTTCCGTTAAGCAAAGTCTTTATAAAGAGCAATAAAGGCCTCTCTTGAACGTTCAATCTGGTCAAGAGATACACTAAACGATAATCGGAAATACCCTTTTACTCCGAATCCGCTGCTTGGGACAACTAAGATTTTATATTTTTCAGCTGCATGCTGACAAAATGCTACTTCATCTTCAATTGGTGATTTGGGAAAAACGAAGAAACCACCTTTTGGCATCATAAAGTCAAAGCCTGCTTCTTGTAGAATATCTACAATTAAATCACGACGTTTTTTATAGTCGCTTGCATCTACTTTTAAGTTATCCATGCTTGCAATTGCCCGCTGCATTAAGACTGGAGCATTTACAAAACCAAGTGTACGGTTGCAGTATACAAATGCAGCAGTAAGAAGGTCCACATCAGGTGTATTGCTATCTAAAACAAGATAACCTAAACGTTCACCAGCAATTCCTAAATCTTTACTGAAAGAGCTGGCTAAAATGATGTTATGATATGCTTTAAATGGATCTGCAAGCTCTTCGTCATAAATAAGCTGGCTATAAGGCTCGTCAAATAAAACGTAAATGCTTTGACTGTTTTCTTTTTCACACGACTTTAAAAGCTCACCTAGCTCATTAACATTTTCTTGTGTAAGAGCCGTTCCTGTTGGGTTATGCGGAGTATTTAAAATAAGTCCTTTTGTTTTTGGAGTAATGGCTTTTTTAACAGCTTCAATATCAATCTCAAATTTTTCTGTTAATGGACAGCTAACTACCTTTCCACCGTTGTTTTCAATGTATGCTTTGTACTCGGCAAAATAAGGAGCAAGAACAATGACTTCTTCACCTTCATTTAAAATACTTCGTAAGGCCACATTTAAAGCTCCTCCTGCTCCCACAGTCATCACAATGTGCTTTGAGGAGAAGTTACCAGAGAAACGTGAACTGATAAACTCGGCTACTTTTTCCCTTGCTTCTACAAGCCCTTGGTTTGGTATGTATCCGTGTCCTCCTTTTTTCACTTCTTCACGCAGCGCTTCTGTGAATGATTTTGGTGGTTCAACAACTGGATTACCTAATGAGAAATCAAAAACTTGATCTTCTCCAAACTCTTTCTTTAAACGGTTTCCCTCATCAAAAAGCTTACGAATCCATGAGGAGTTTTCTAGATTTGCCACAATTCGTTTTGATAAATCTGCCACTCTAATCTTTCCCTTCTGCTTAAAATCTTTCTTACTTAAAAATATCTTAAATTTCCTTTTTCCACAACAGAACCTGTATCTTTTCCATAAAGTTAAATGAAAATTTAGTCTACTATTTACTCTATTAATTATTGGGTAGTCCTCAAAGAAATACTTTAAGCAGGTATTTTTATTTATATTTATTCTATTTAAAGTTTTTTAAAAGGAATAAATATAAACAAAAGGAACTACGATACATTACTTGTTATATTTAACAATAATATACCTATATTAATAAAAGCGATTACATTCCTTTGATAAACACTCTATAATTTCAATAATAAAAGTTAATAATTTTCACAAAATAATTATATTCTAAAAATAGATCTTTAGACCTGTCGTTTTTGGTTACTAAAGACCCTTATAATCTTCTGAGGATTAAAAGTATAGGAAGGAAATATATCATTTAAGATTTATAAGCCTACTCTATCGATTAATAGCGAGACAGAATGGGTACGTTAATAAATATTAAATTAGGAAAGGAGCTGCCCACTTTGTTTACTCTTATTCTAAAGTTAACCATTTCCTTTTTTGCCGTTATGAATCCATTAGGGAACATGCCTATCTTTATCTCACTTACAAACGGCTATTCTCTCGAAGAAAAGCATCACAATGCACGTAAAGCTGCTATTATTTCTTTCATCATCCTTACTGTATTTTTACTTCTTGGAAACTTCATTTTTTCAATGTTCGGCATCACAATCCATGCATTCCGTATCGCGGGAGGCATTTTGATTTTTGGAATTGCTTACAACCTTCTTCATGCTAAAACTTCTAATGCTCAAAGCCCTCACCAAACAGAACAAAGAGAAGCTGAAGCTAAAAATGATATCTCAATCACCCCTCTTGCTCTGCCCATTATGGCTGGTCCGGGGACAATTGCAACTGTAATGTCCCAGACTTCACACTCACTCAAACAAATGGCAAGTGTCTTTATTAGCTACACACTAATTCTAGCTGTTACATTCTTCTTATTTTATTATTCTTCATCCATTATCAAAAAACTTGGACAAAATGGCGTCAATGTGATTTCAAGGCTCATGGGGCTTATTCTGGCTGTGATGGCTATTCAAATGATTGCAGAAGGAATTAAAGGACTTTTTCCTTCTCTTTAAAAATAGAACATTTATGATCTATTTCTTGAAATTCACTTAAATTTCAAGTGTATAAAATGAAATTTTCCTTTGGACAAATCCTCAAAATAAAGGAAACAAACTTTCTATTGTCAAAGTAATATATATAATCTATTCCCCCCATAGCAATAAAAAAGAGAAGCAGCCGGGAACTGTTTCTCCTTCTTTTTTATTTTACTTGAAGCTCTCAGCTATCATATCTTCCAACCGCTCTTTCTGAGCCTGAAGCTCTTCTACCGATGGCTGATAAGAGAGCTGCTGACTGCCACCAAATGAATTCTTTGGCTGAACGAGATGCTGTAATTACCCGCCATTTCACTCGTAAAAACGGTATCCTACAGCTCCAACAATAGTGCCTGATACAAAAGCCATTAGAAAATCAAAGGTATTTATATGTCTATTCCTCCTTAATTTTATATATAAATTCATATTATAAAGAAAAATATATGAATGTCCGTCCAACTTATACCTTATATTGTCTATTTTTTCTTTTAATATTTTCTCATGTTTTACATTACTTCCAGCATACTATGAATAAGGAATTTTTTTACGGTTATAATTGAGAATAGATTGAGAAAGTGGACAAATTAGCACAATTTTATAGAAAGCGTTTTTATAAGCTATATAAGCGCTTTTTTCGCCCTTTTTTCCAACTCCTTTTCTTGACAATATTTGAATATAACATTAATATACCCGAGTAGTCTATAAAAATTTTTCAGCAAAAAACAGGGCTGTTTTTTTAGCTATTAGAACAATACAAGCACTATTTTTAGGTTACTTACTATTATAAAAAGGAGCGAGGAAATATGATAGCAAGGGAAGAAAATCTCGTTACAACAGAACAACGAACTTCTTGGACGATCCTAAAGCAGACAGTGAAAACTGGAATTATTAAATCAAATTTAATTACAATGCTTGCTGGACTTACATTAGCTCTCTCTACGTACAATCTCACGCTAATTGATAAGTTACCGGAGCTTTTGTTTGCTTTGATAGGATCTATCTTTGTTATGGGTGCTGCGGGGGCTTTAAATAACCTCTATGACCGCGATATTGACTCTTTAATGAAACGTACTCAAGATAGACCCACTGTAACAGGTGAAATTAAGACAAGTACAGTATTATGGCTCGGCATTTCTTTAGCTGTACTTGGATTAATAGCTTTAGCTTTAGCAACACCAATGGCTGCTCTTTTCGGCTTTCTTGGACTGTTTTTCTATCTTGTACCTTATACAATGTGGAGCAAACGCAGAACAATTTACAACACAGAGATCGGTAGTATTTCAGGCGCAACTCCTCCATTAATTGGTTGGGCTGCAATTAGTCAGGATGTAACAAATCCAGCTATTATTGGACTTTTTGTAATCACACTTATTTGGCAAATGCCTCACTTCTACGCCATTGCGATACGTAAACATGATGACTATAAAGCAGCAAATGTTCCAATGCTTCCAGTTGTAAAAGGATTCAAAAGAACATATGTACAAACAAACGTATATCTTATTGTTCTTATAGCTACAAGCTTTCTCTTCCTGCCACTAAGCTTAGGGCTTACAATTGTCTCTCTCATTTTAGGACTTTTATGGCTAGGACTAAGCTTGTTTGGTTATAAGAAAATGAATGGAGAAAAATGGGCAACATCAATGTTTATTTTCTCTCTTGTTCACATGACATTGTTGTTCTCAACAGTTATTGTTTACTCATTAATTGGGATGTTTGTCTAATACATCTTCTCACATTATATATATATGTTTTCTAACAAGTAAGCATTTCTTTATCCCCCTATGAATAAGTTACATATGTGACTATTCATAGGAAGATAAGGAGGAGCTTACTTGTTTTTTCATACAAAGGAACTTCAATATCGTGCAAAACCAGAGCGCCCAGACCCACTTTTTGCAAAACAGCTTCAAGAAGTTTTAGGAGGACAATTTGGTGAGATTTCCGTTGCCCTTCAGTATTTGTTTCAAGGCTGGAGCGTACGAGGAGATGGAAAATATAAAGACTTACTTATGGATACAGGAGCAGAAGAGCTTGCACACATTGAGATGCTCGCAACAATGATTGCTCGCCTACTTGATGGGGCACCTGTTGGAGATCTTGAGGACGCTGCTAAAGATCCTGTACTTGGCGCTATCCTTGGTGGAATGAATCCCCAACATGCAATTGTTTCAGGATTAGGTGCGATGCCTGCTGATAGCCTTGGAAACAGATGGCATGCTGGCTATATTATCGCAAGCGGCAACCTACTTGCAGATTTTCGTGCTAACTTAAATGCAGAATCACAAGGACGTCTTCAAGTTGTAAGGCTTTATGAAGCCACAAATGATCGCGGTGTAAAAGATATGCTTTCATGGCTTATCGCTCGCGACACAATGCATCAAAATCAATGGATTGCAGCAATTAAAGAGCTGGAAGCAAAAGAAAACGTTGTTGTTCCAAGTACATTTCCTCGTCAACTCGAAAAACGTGAAGTATCTCATGTTCTATTTAACTTCTCTGAAGGAGATAAAAGTGCAACAGGAAGATGGGCTAGCGGACCAAGCATGGATGGGGAAGGAACTTTTCAATATGTACAAAACCCTCAAGCATATGGTGGTAAACCAAAACTTAAACCGGCCCCTTCTTATATTCATAACACCCCTCCTAAAGATTTACGACCAAATACTATGTAAATATAAAAAGCGTGGAAAACACTCCTGTCCTCCACGCTTTTTTACTTTCCTATTGAGCACTCCTTAAATAGAGTAGTATAAACATTTATATACAATAACATTCTGAACATTTTGTCAAGTCACTTAATAACCTTTTATTAAATTAAAAAACCAGCATATTTAATAATGCTGGTTTACCTATTTACAACTTGTTTATACTCCCAATATCTCCAAATTCTTCTTTATTTTTTAATGGACATGTTAATTCATGACACCTTACAATCTTTCCGTCAATTAGTGTAAAGATAGCAATAACTTCTACCTTTCCTGTTTCACCCGTTCTCTTCTCTATGTTAACGTCGTATCTTAATGTTACAGCTCCTTCTTCCTCATCATATAAAAAGTGATAAAAGATGATTGAGAAAGAGATTTTACAATGTTTTTTAACGTAAGTAAGTGGTTTAAAAACTCGTTTAAGTTGGACTGTACTCCGTCTGTTACTTGGATATAATCTGGTGAGAAATACTGAGAAACTTTATTAACATTTAAATCTAATAAGACGTCTTTATACATGTTCGACAAAAACGTATATACTTCATTTTTATTCATTTTCTATTCTCCTCACTAATTGTTTCTGTCCACCTTTTTAAGAACGTTGTAATCACTGTAAGCTCTTCTTTATTGAATTCCTCAAACAAATCATAATATCTTTGTTCTGCCTTCATATGTAGCTCTTCATGTAAAAGAGCTAGCTTTTTTCCTTCATCTGTTAAACAGTAATAAACAGACTTCCGGTCGCCTTCTTTATGCTCTCGAACAATCATCTTTTTCTCTAATAAAAGTTTTACCGCTTTTGTAACTGCAGGTTTTGTAATATGTAGATTTCTAGAGAGAAAGGTGTTGTTTGCTTCTGTTGGATAATCTGAAATAAGCGCTAAAATATGCAGCTGAGTGAGCGTCCATTTCCCTTTTAATTCATCTATTCCAGTTGAAGACTTCGCTGCTTTCTCTTTCTGAATAGTAAACTGTTCAATGGCTTTTAATGCTTCTTGTTTTTGTGTAGAATTCATTGCTTTCCCCCTAAAAATGTTAACTGGTTAATATTTTTTGGTTTACTGGTTAACTTTAATGAAGTCAATTTTAATATAAAAAACCAACTCCTTATTGGAGGTTTATCCCTTTGTGTGATATTACCTGTGATTATATTATTGGTATTCCTTCTAAGAAAAAAAGACGCCTACTGTAAAAGTAGACGTCTTTTCCCTCTAGTTATGAAGCAAATGAAGACAAAAATCTAAGTCTTTTTGCAAATGACTCCTCATCAGTTCTGCTGCTTTATCCATTTCTCGATTCCTAATTGCTTGATAAATCTCTTCATGTTCTTCAATAAGGAACGGTCTATCATAAGAAACAACTGTTCGGCGAAAAAGATAGATAATCGACTGCATCCGATCAATTGTATCAATTAGTACCTCATTTCCACTTTTTTGAACAATAATTTGATGGAAACGTTCATTTGCTTCCATAATTTCTTCATATGAACCGTTCTTTCCTGTCTCTACGCATTGAAGCAAAGCATCTAGGTCTTCTTGTGAAGCATATATTGCTGCACTTTTAGCTGCATGACTCTCCAGGAGCATGCGTACCTGGAAAATATCACGTAAGTTCTTTTCCGTCGGTTTTAGAACTTTCTTCTTCACAATAAGCCCTTCATATTCTAATCTTCTAATGGATTCTCGAATGGGAGTACGGCTAAATCCTAAATCATTAGCCAGTTTTTCTTCGGTGATCTTTGTACCACTCGCTAATTCCCCACTCAATATCTTATCTCGAATAAGTTCATATGATTGATGATTTGCTTTCTTCTTTTCATTCATCAATATTAATCCACCTTTTGTTTATAAGAAATTCCCTTCACTCATGAAATAGCTAGTTTCCTTAATCATACCAAAAATAAAGCAAAAGACAATCATATCCCCCGCTTTAACATCAAAAATGAGTACAAAATAAAAATTAATGTATACATTTTTAATTAAATTGTATACAAAAATAAAATTTTATGATTAAATAGTTATTGAAAACGGATACAACAAAATGAACTAAGTTCGGAGGTTGTTAAAATGAAAAAGCAAGTTGGATTTATCGGTTTAGGCATCATGGGAAAGCCGATGGCACTTAACTTATTAAAAGCAGGGCAAACAGTTATTGCCTACGATATAAATAAAGAAGCAGTACAAGAAGTTGTGAGCTTAGGCGGAGTAGATGCTACATCTCTTGAGGAAGTAGCAAAGCAAAGTGATGTCATTATTACAATGCTTCCAAGCGCCAAGCATGTTAAAGAAGTTGTGCTTGGGGAAGATGGACTTATTCATTACGCAAAAGCAGGAACAATTATAATTGATATGAGCTCTCTATCTCCTGTAGACAGTATTGAAATTGCGACAGCTCTTGAGCAGAAAGAGCTGGCTATGCTTGATGCCCCTGTTAGTGGTGGAGAACCAAAAGCAATTGATGGAACACTTTCTATTATGGTCGGTGGAAAGCCCGAGCATTTTGAAAGCGTTAAATCTATTTTTGATACGCTAGGTGAAAATACGATCCTGGTTGGAGGCAATGGAAGCGGTGCTACAGCAAAGCTTGCCAATCAGATTATCGTAAACTTGAACATTGCTGCTATGTCTGAAGCACTTGTGCTAGCTACAAAAGCAGGAATTGACGTTAAAAAAATGTATGAAGCCATTCGCGGAGGGCTTGCAGGAAGCACTGTTCTGGACGCTAAAGTTCCGCTTATTTTAGAACGAAATTTCGTACCAGGTGGACGAATTGATATCAATATGAAAGACATTACAAATGTAATGGATACTGCTCATAGTATTGGTGTCCCTCTCCCACTTACAAGTCAGCTTCTTGAAATTTTCCATGCCTTAACAGTAGATGGAAAGTCAAGAGATGATCATGGAGGCATTGTTCAGTATTATGAAAAGCTAGCAAATGTAGAAGTGGGAGGGAAAAACGTTGAAAGTACAAAACTCTAAACAATTAAGAGAAGTAAAATCTACTTTAGACAATATCCCATCTCTTGAAACATCTAAAATACAAAAACAGCTTCAAGACGAGCTTTTAACATTAAACAAGAAAATCATCGTCCTTGATGATGATCCAACAGGTGTTCAAACCGTAAACAATATTTCTGTGTACACAGATTGGTCAGTAGAAAGCATTAAAAAAGGGTTTTCGGAAAAAAACAGCATGTTTTTTATCCTTACAAATTCACGGGCTTTTTCCGCTTCTAAAACAGAGGAGGAACATCAAAAGATTGCTGAACATATTGCAACAGTTGCAAAGGAGTTAAATAAGGAATTCATTATTGTAAGCCGTGGTGATTCAACCCTTCGAGGTCATTACCCACTTGAAACTGAAGTATTAAAAGAAACCGTGGAAAACAAAACAAACCTGATGTTTGATGGTGAAGTTATTTTCCCTTTCTTTAAAGAAGGCGGCCGCTACACTATCGATAATATTCACTATGTTCAAGATGGAGAAACTCTTGTACCTGCTGGTGAAACTGAATTTGCCAAAGACCGCACATTTGGTTATAAAAGCTCTCATCTAGGAGAGTGGATTGAAGAAAAAACAGAGGGCAGGTTTACAGCAGAAAACGCAACGTATTTAACATTAGAACATATTCGAGCATTGGACATTGACTATCTTACAGAACAGCTCCTCAAAGTAAAAGACTTCAATAAAGTTATTGTAAATGCTGTAGATTATGTTGATGTAATGGTCGTAACGATTGCCCTTATTAGAGCTATGAAAAACGGCAAAAATTATATGTTCCGCACTGCTGCTGCCATTACAAAAATTATTGGTGGAGTAGCTGACCGTGGTTTACTAACAAAAAGTGAACTTGTTGAATCATCTGAACATGGTGGCCTTATTTTAATCGGTTCTCATGTACAAAAAACAACTCAGCAACTTGAGCAGTTAAAACAATGTGAGTTCATCGACTTCATCCAATTTGATACACATCTTGTCTTACATCCTGAAAAATTTAAAAAAGAACGAGACCGTGTTTTATATCAATGTGAACAGCTCATTGCTGATGGAAAGACAGTAGCTGTTTATACACGAAGAGAACGACTTGATCTTGGCGAGAACAAAAAAGAAGAGGAGCTTGAGCTTTCTGTTAAGATTTCAGAAGCTGTCACAAGCATTGTCAAACTCTTGAAAGTAAAGCCTCGATTTATCATTGCTAAAGGTGGAATAACGTCTAGTGACATTGGAGTTAATGGTCTTTCTGTACAGCGTGCTACTGTTGCAGGTCAAATTAAACCAGGTATCCCTGTTTGGTTAACAGGTGAAGAAAGTAAATTCCCGCACATGGCTTATATTATCTTCCCTGGAAATGTTGGAGAAGTTTCTACATTAAGAGAAGTTGTCGAAATGCTTTCATAATGATAAAAGGCATCTATTAGGCTGCTAGTTTAATAGATGCCATATCTTACAACTTAGGAGGTACAACATGCCTATTGTTATCATCTGTATTGGGGTAGCTTTACTTCTACTTCTTATCACAGTTTTTAGATTAAATGCATTTATCTCTCTTATTATTGTTTCCATTCTAGTTGGAATTATGGAGGGAATGGCTCCTCTTGAAGCACTAGAATCTGTAAAAGATGGATTAGGGGCAACGCTTGGGGATTTAGCTCTTGTTCTTGGCTTTGGAACTATGCTTGGGAAGTTAATGGCTGATTCTGGTGGGGCTCAGCGTATTGCAGATACGTTGATCGCCAAATTTGGGGAAAATAGAGTTCAGCTTGCGACCGTTATTACTGCTTTTGTTGTTGGTATTGCTTTGTTTTATGAAACCGGATTCATCGTACTCATTCCACTTGTTTTTACAGTTGCTATTAGCGCTGGATTACCTGTTTTATATATTGGAATGCCCGTTGTAGCTGCTCTCATTACGGTGCACGGATTTGTTCCTCCACATCCAGGACCGACAGCTATTGCAGTCATTTTCCATGCAAACATTGGAAAGATGTTGCTCGTTGGTATTCTGACAGCTATTCCTGCTGTGTTAATCGGTGGCGTTTTATATACAAAAATGTTCAAAAAGGAAAATCTCCAATGTGATATTCCAAAAGAGCTTTTTAATCCAAAAAAGCTTACTGATAAAGAAATGCCTGGATTTGGAGTTAGCGTTTTCACTTCTCTAATTCCCGTTATTTTAATGTTTATTCATGCATTTGTTGAAATCTTTTTCCCAAAATCTCCTTTATTACACTATATCGGTTTTATTGGAGACCCAGCAATTGCTTTATTAATTGCCGTTCTTCTTGGAATCTTTACCTTTGGACTTCATAAAGGGAAAACAATGGACTCCGTTATGAAAACGATAACAGAATCTATCACATCCATTGCGATGATTCTGCTTATTATCGGTGGAGGCGGAGCCTTTAAACAAATTCTAATTGATAGTAAAGTTGATCAATACATTGCTCATCTTATGGAAGGAACGAACCTTTCTCCCCTCCTGCTTACATGGTTAATTGCAGCCATTCTTCGTGTTTCTCTTGGTTCTGCGACAGTAGCAGGCCTAACTGCAGCAGGAATTGCGGCTCCGCTTGTAAATGTTTCAGGAGTTAGCCCTGAACTTATGGCATTAGCTGCTGGAGCAGGTAGTATTACTTTTTCACATGTAAATGATGCAGGATTTTGGATTTATAAAGAGTACTTTAATTTATCCATTGGACAAACGATTAAAACATGGTCTGTTATGGTTACGATTATTTCACTCGTTGGATTAGGGTGTGTGCTCCTTCTAAATGTATTTATGTAATTTCCTCATAAAAAGGCAGCTATCAAGCTGCCTTTTTATTTTATCCAATAAACCATACTCCCCCTGCCCCAGATACAAGAAGCAGACCAAATAGAAAGGCCACTGACCTAAAAACCATTTGGTAGCTTCTTGGTTTAAAGATTTTTTTACAACACCACAGGAGAGCAACGGATGGTAAAGTTATAAGAGTTAATGTGCCACCCTCCCATAATAGAGTATTGAAAAACTTATCATCAAATCGTTTTGAAAGAGCATCCGAAAAAGCTGGGTAACTTAGAGCAAGCAGTAAAAGGCACATGATTAATTTTACAAACATCAACAAATCTTTCCTTTCTAAATTAACGTCCTATTTATGAATCAAAAGACATCTCCGCTGCTTCTTTTGAAGTACGAAAAGCAATGAAAAACCACATAAAGTTAACCATAAAAGATAAGATACATGTTGCAATAATTTCAATTAAATATGGAAAAGGAGAAGTTCCTAAACTCATCAAGAGTACAGATGCAATAACGATAATATGAGTAAGGATTCCCATGCTACAGAGAATAGCCATAACAATGGTCATTCCTTTAACATTTATAATATATAACAAAAGGGGAACAAGATAGAAAGCAAGAATCATACCAATAGCTGACAACATTCCTGCTGTTCCAAATTCATTAGCATGCTCTCCAGTATCAGATAAAGGTGAGAGTGAAGTAAAAATGATGAGGAGACAATACAAAACGGCAGAAAGGATTGTTGTAATAATAACTCCATTTTTTGAGGACTTTTCGGTCATTAAAAGCTACTCCTTTTCTATTATTAATTTTGAATATCGACTTATTGTTCTTCTTACTATTACTTACGAATGAATGGCAAAGTTGTTTCAATAAATATCCTTTTTATCCAAACAACTGTAAATAAGTTGAATTTTTAAAAGAAGATAGAAAAAGAGCTGTCTTTTTACAAAAAGACAGCTTAACTTACGACAGCACTACAATGACCTGCAACAATTTGAAGTGTTCCATTTTGTTCTTTCCACACTCTTGAATAACTCATCTCGTGATTGATTTCTTCCTCTCCGACTGTTCCTTGAAGGAATGCTTTGGTAGAGGTAACAGCAACATCTCCTAAAAGCTTTATCACTTGCTCTCCAATCTCAATATTTGAGAATTTTAGGATTTTTGAACGGTGAGCAACAAGATCATCTTGCTTTGTTAAAAATTGTCCAAAATGATTTACAAATACTAATTCGTCAGCAAGAAGAGCTTCAAGACTTCCTACATCCCCTTCAAGCATAGCTACTCGTAGCTTTTCCTCATATTGCCCAACTCTAGCCTCGTTCATTACTTCTTTCGTCATAAACATACTATAGGGATCTTCTATATACTGTGCAAAAGGAGCACAGTAACGAAACCCAAAGTTTTCGTAAAGCTTTCTTGCTGGGATAAAAGCCTCCATTGCTCCTGTTTCCAAACTAACTCTACTATAACCTCTTTTACTTGCTTCCTCTAGAATATGCTGAAGCATTCTCTTTCCTGCACCTTTTCGCCGATGAACAGATGCTGTTCGCATTGATTTAATCTCTCCGTGATTTTCATCAAGCTCTTTTAATGCTCCACACCCAAGCAACTGTCCATTTTCCCAAATGCTCCAGAATGTAATATCGTTTGTTTTTAATTTCGCGATATCTAAAGCGTGGATACTTTCTGGTGGAGAATGCTCTGTCATATTGTTCAGATGTTCTGAAATAAGCTCTTTGACTCTAACATCTTCTAAATCATCTTTCTTGATATCCAATTCCTCACTCCTTACCGCACAGAATTACTCGTTAAAAGTAGATCATATAACTCATCAAGTTTTGCGATTTCGTATGTTGGAACAATTTCTTTATTGCTTTTTCCTTCCCGATTAAGCCAACATGTATCAATTCCGGCAGCAAGACCGCCTTTAATATCTGCACTCAGTGAATCACCAATAATTAACGTCTGTGCTAAATTATGTCCTTGTATTCTTTTAAATACATAGTTAAAGTATTCTTTCATTGGCTTCTGAAATCCTGTATCTTCAGAAACAAAAACGTCTTTAAAAAATGGGTAAATCTTCGAATCCTTGAGGCGTTTGTATTGGGTTGAAGAAATGCCATTGGTAACAACGTATAAATCGTAGTAATTGGAGAGTTTTTCAATTAAAGAAAAGGCTCCGTCAATCAAGTCATGTCCCTGTTCTAAATAACTTTTGTAACGCTCTTGTAGACGTACTCCATCTGCTTCTTTTCCGTACTCCTTTAATAAAAGTGAGAACCTTGTATTAACAACTTCATCACGCGCTAATTCTCCGTTCTCATACGCTTGCCAAAGACGGTCATTAATCTCCTTATAGCGAACTTTTACGTCTTCTGTTAAAGGAAAGTCTTGTTCTTTAAAAAGAAGAGATAATGCCTGTTTCTCAGCTGCTTTAAAGTCTAATAATGTTTCATCTACATCAAATAAAAGTGTTTTATATGCCTTCATGTTCCCATCTCCAGTTTGTTTATTATGCCCTCTTTTATTAGAACAGAAGATGAACGCTTTGAAAACTATAATAAAATCCCTCCCTTTAGAAAAGGAGGGGGTTTTATTATAATTTCTTATAATCAGGCAAATAAGCTGGAATAGGGGTATTTAACATTGAGACTGGAATTTCAAGTAAATTCCCATTCCCAATATGGTCATTCTCTTTTAATCTATTGGCTTTTAATAAAGCTTCTCTTGAGATGCCATACTGTTCTGTTAGTGTATCAATCGTTTCGTCTACTTTTACTCTATGAGTTTCTCTCAATTTTTCAATTTTACAGGCGGACTGTTTAAACGTCGGTTGTTTTGAGAGAGGATCTGTAAAGTCAGCTGTTAATTCATTGGCAGCTTCATGTCTTGTCCAACTTCCGTAATGAAAAGGCACAAAAATCAAGCCTTTTTGTACAATATCTCCAATGCGGGCCGGTACTTTTACCCATCCTCTTGGTGAGGAAATTTTCACCACTTCACCTTGAATAATTCCTAACTCATCAGCATCTTCTTTGTTGATTTCTACGTATCCATGTGGTGCTTTTGTTTGTAGCATAGGAGCTCGTGCTGTTTTTGTTCTTGTATGCCAGTGCCATACAAGTCTCCCTGTTGTAAGCCAGAGCGGAAACTCTTCTGTTGGCTGTTCCATTGGTGGTAAATACTTTGTTGGGTGAAGTAAAGCTCGACCATTTGCTCCTTTTGCTTCAAACTCTTCCTTTGTTAGTGGTCGACCTGTAAACTGATCTTTTGTATAACTTTGCGTATAATCTGATTGAGTTGGAAACACAAAATCCGAATAGAGACGAGTTGTTCCTTCTGGATTTTTTTCGTTAACAGGCCAGTGCATGCCATTGTATTGTTCCAATTTTTCATATGTGATTCCCGTCATATCACAAGGGCGGCCCCTAGAGATTTCTTTCCATTCTTCAAAGCAAGCTTCAGGATTTGAATATTGAATAAGAGGATTACCATCTTTGTCTTTAAGCTTCATTCTATGAGCAAAGTCTAACAGAATCTCAAAATCTGACTTAACTCCTTCGGGCGGATCTACTGCTTTTCGTAGTAAGTTAATCGTACGATCCGCATTCTCCATCGTTCCTTCTTTCTCTCCCCAAAGGGCAGCTGGAAGAATAACATCTGCCACTGCTGCTGTTTCTGTTATAAACGGGTCTTGCACAACAACAAATGTATTTTCTAATGCCTTTTTCGCTCTTTGTCTATTTGGAAGAGAAACAAGCGGATTTGTACCAATATTCCAAAACAGACCAATTTCACCATTTTCCATCATTTCAATTTGCTCTTCAATTCCTTTTTCGGGTCCTAATGGCAGCTTAACAGGCTCCATATTCCAAAGTTTTGCCATTTCTTTAATATGAGCAGGATTTGAAGAGTTTCGCTGTGCGGGATATGTTCCAACTCCGCCCGCAGTTCTGTTTGCAGAAGAGCTAGGCTGCCCTGCCATATGTAGAGGCCCAGAACCAACTTTTCCAATTAGTCCTCTAACAAGATGTAGATTATTGATTGCTACACATGCTGTCGTGGCATCTGCGCTCTGGAAAGTCCCTTGCAATGTTGTTGTTACAAGTGATGAGGTCTTTCCGAGTTTTTCACTTGCTTCTTTTAAAGTCTCAACTGAAACCCCGGTCACTTTCGAAGCTTTCTCAAGTGTCCATCCTGCTAAAGCCTCCTTCATTTCCTCAAAGCCAACTGTGGAGTTTTCAATAAATGAGGTATCGACTTTACCGTTTTGTAAGACATCATAAAGAAGTCCGTTTAGTAAAGCTACATTTGTTCCTGGATAGAGCTTAAGATGAAGGTCTGCTTCTTCCGCTGTAGCAGTCCGTCGGGGATCCACAACAATAAGATAAGGCTTGCCCGTTTTCTTCTTCCGCTCCATAATACGTTCAAATAAGACTGTACCTGTCTCTGCAACATTGTGACCGAAAAGCATTAGCATATCTGTTTCATCAATATCTTCAAAAGATGCAGGAGTTCCGTCTCCTCCAAATGATTGAAGAAGGCAAAACTCAGTTGTAGCTGTGCAGAGGCGCGTATTAGCATCAAGTAAATGTGTTTGAAGGCCTGCTCTACCTATCTTAGCTAATGTATAGTAATCTTCTAAAAAACCTTGACCTGTTGAATAAATAGCAATACTATTTGTACCTTTCGTTTTTAGAGAATTTTGTGCTTTAGACACAATAATATTCATTGCCTCATCCCATGTAGAAGGCACAAGCTCTCCTTGCTTGTTACGAATGAGCGGTTGAAGTAAACGGTCTTCGCTATTGTTTGCATACCACTGGTTTTCTCCCTTTGGTCCAAGCCTACCTCGATTAATCGAATGCTTTCCATTCCCCTTAATACCAACAATCTTATTATCTTTTACGGCCACGTAGCAACCACAGCCAACAGAACAAATATTACATGTGCTGTAGACCCATTTCTCTACTTCACCTTGGCTGTATATATTTGTATCAATTCGTTCTTTCTCCCATGCCATAACGATACCTCCTATCGAATTTTACTTAAATAGAATGATGGAACAACAAACTGAATTGTTTCAAATCCATAGCTCTTCTCAAGCTCGTCCCCTGCTTTTTCTAAGTTTTTCTTCATATCTGATACAATCGGAGAGAGACGCTCTATTTTTTCAGTTTTGTCTTCATTCGTCCATTTCACTGACCGTTCGTAGGCATGAAAAGTAGACTTTAAAATATCAAAATTATGATAAAGAATTGTGATAGGTTCCTTAACATCTTCAAATAAAAATGTTCTCTCCTCCAAATAAAGAAGAAGCCTTTCAAGTACTTCCTTCTGTTCTGTCAGTACCTCTTTTAATATTTCTGTTAAAGGATGGTGGTCCTTATCTATTTCAGGCAATGCTTCTTGATTGCTATTATAAATAGAAAGATATAATTGTGATAAAATTGTCATACCCTCACACCTTTCAGAAAATAAATAGTTACCCTAATTAATTTTCTTATACCCATCTAAAAATTTAGATAACCTTCTTTAGATGAGCGATAACCCCCGTTTTTAGTTTCCTAAAAATAAAATCTCCAACAGATGTTGCCCTAAAGGTACTTTACCTCAAAAAAAACAGACTAGACAATTTTGTCTAGTCTGTTTTTCCCTTATTCAAATCCCTTTGTTAATGTGTCTGGATGTGATCCAGCGCGGCTGTCTTGGTTTAAGCTATCAATCTTCTCTACTTCCTCTTGGGAAAGCTCAAAATCAAAGACATCAGCATTCTCAATAATTCGGTGCTCTTTTGTAGATTTTGGAATCGTAACAACTCCATGTTGAAGATCCCAGCGCAAAATAACTTGTGCAACGGATTTGTTGTATTTCTCTGCAATTTCTTTTAATAAAGGCTCATCAAGAAGCTGTCCTTGTTTTAAAGGTGACCATGCTTCAAGGGCAATCCCTTGCTCCTTACAAAAAGCTAGAAGCTCTTTTTGAGTCAAATGTGGATGGAATTCAACTTGATTAACCATTGGTTTCACTTCTGCCTCACTCATTAAATCTTCTAAATGGTGAACTTGAA
This sequence comes from Priestia filamentosa, assembly GCF_900177535.1. Lineage (NCBI taxonomy): Bacteria > Bacillati > Bacillota > Bacilli > Caryophanales > Bacillaceae > Priestia > Priestia filamentosa. The sequence goes on along the minus strand of NZ_FXAJ01000010.1, from coordinate 19,764 downwards.
AGTTACTTACACCAATAGCGCGAATTTTTCCGTCTTTATAAAGTTTCTCAAAAGCTTTCCACGTGTCTTTATATTTATCTTTTCCAGGCCAGTGAATCAAATAAAGATCAAGATAATCAAGACCGAGTTTTTCCATACTTGTCTCAAAAGCTTTTAATGTTTTTTCATATCCTTGCTCGCTGTTCCAGAGCTTTGTTGTTATAAAGAGTTCTTCACGAGGAATTCCAGATTCCTTAATCGCTTTTCCGACTCCTTCTTCGTTTCCATAGATAGCCGCTGTATCAATGCTAATATATCCATTTCTTAGCGCTGCTTTTACAGATTCTACAACTTCCTCTCCTTCTTCTACTTTGAAAACTCCAAGTCCCATCCACGGCATTTTCACCCCGTTATGTAGTGTTGTTGTGTCTTTTAAGCTATTTGGCATCTTTTATTCCTCCTAGATTTTGATATTTTTCTTTACCCTAAATTATTAAAAGTTAATATATTTAACACTTCTGAGTCTCCTCACCTCCTATAATAAAATTTACAAAGCTATTTCCATACTTTATCATAAAGGAAAGACTAGCTTGAAACATCATAAGACTAGAACTAGCAAGTACTATACCAACTATAAAAGAGGTAGAATACAATGCCAAATGTTCAATCCGTTGAACGAGCTCTGACGATTTTAAATAAACTTTCAGAGTATCCAGAAGGAATTCAAATCACTCGCCTAGCTGAGCAAGTTGGATTAACTAAAAGTACGCTTCATCGCCTTCTAGCAACCTTATCTAACTTAAACTACGTTGCAAAAGATGAAGAAACAGACAAATATAGGCTTGGACTTCAAGTGCTCTATCTTTCTCGAAATTTACTCAATGATTCAAGCATTGTGAGCGTTGCAAGACCTTATCTAAGAAAACTAGGTCAAGAAGTAAATGAGACTATTCATTTATGTATTGAAGATAATGGAGAAGTTCTTTATATTGATAAAATTGAAAGCAACCAAGCTGTACAAATGTATTCTCGTATTGGTAGTAGAGCGCCTGTTTACTGCACAGGTGTTGGAAAAGTACTTTTATCTGATATGAATGAAGAGCGGGTAAATGAGATTCTTGCTCATACTGAATTCATCCCCAAAACGCCTACAACTATCACTTCAAAAGAAGCTTTGCTAGCTGAAATTACACAAGTGAACAAGCAAGGTTATGCGTTAGACAATGCTGAAAATGAAGCTGTTATAAGGTGCATTGCAGCTCCTATTTATAATCATACAGGACATATTGTTGCAAGCTTCAGCATCTCAGGTCCAAGCAATAGAGTGACAGAGGAAGCTATCCAAACCAACCTTATTGATAAAGTGAAACAATATACAAAGGAAATCTCAAAAAATTTAGGTTATCAAGGCACTTATAAATAAAAAGGCATTCTCAAAAGGCGAGAATGCCTTTTTGTCCAGGAAACTATGACTGAGCTAGCGAATCTTTCATAATTTTATCAAGTTCTTGCCTATGAGGAAGCCCTTCGTTATCTCCCGGTGACATAACAGCAAGCGCTCCTGTTACGGTTCCTCGCTTTACAGCTTCATCTAAAGGTTGTCCTTCTAACAAAGCACTTACAACTCCTACAGCAAAAGCATCTCCTGCTCCTACTGTATCTACAACTTCTTTAACAGGAAAACCATTTGTATAAAAAGATTTGCCTTGAGAACTTGTAAAAGCTCCCTTCGGTCCAAGCTTAATAACAACTGTTTGTACTCCTTTCTGGTGATAGAAGTTAGCAATATCTTGTTCATTTTGTTTTCCTGTCAAAATTCTTCCTTCCTCAATTCCCGGAAAGATGATATCAGCCTGAAAAGCAAGCTCGTTAATGATTTTAATCATTTCATCCTTACTGTCCCAAAGACCATAACGTAAATTTGTATCATACGAAATTTGGACTCCTTTTGCTTTAGCTGATTTAATAAGCTCAAAAATCATCTCTCGACATCCTAAAGATAAAGCAGGAGGAATCCCTGTTAAATGAAGATGATCAAAACTTGCTAAGTCTAAATTTTTAAGAGTATCAGTATCCATATGAGAAGCAGCAGAATTTTTTCGAGCTGAGAAAACATCAGGATCGCCACTTTTTACTTTCTGTTTCCACTGCATGCCTGTTGAATACTGTTGTTCATATTGAATAAGTGATGTATTAATTCCATTATGTTTAAGAAACTTCTCGATATATGTTCCAAATGGATCTTTCCCTAACTTCGTAATATATGTCACACTATGATCTAAACGAGCCATCCCAATTGAGAAGTTTACTTCAGCACCTGCTACATGGCGACTGAAATACTCAACATCTTCTAGCGGTCCTTCCTGCTCTGCAACAAATAAAGCCATTGGCTCTCCTGCGGTTAAGATTCTACTCATCTTCCTTAAACCCTCCCTTTAGCTGAATTGCTTATAGTGTGCTTGTATTGTTTGTTTGTTCTCCAACAGATGCTCCCTTTTTCTTATTCATATATTTCGCCCAATATGCGGTGAGAATAGGAACCAGAATGGATGTAACAATAACGGAAGCAGCAACAAGAGCTGTAGCAGATTGAGCTACGGGCATAAATTCTGGCTTAATACTTGCGATAATCATCGGATTTGCAACGGCTGCTCCTGCCGTACTTGAGGCCGCAATTCCTGCTGTACCGTTTCCTCCCCCGATAAACTTGTCTGCTAGCATGAGTGGAACTCCTGTTACACCAATAACAAGCAGTCCCATCACAACCCCAAGAAGTCCTGTTTCTACAATTACGCCAAGGTCTATCGTATTTCCTAGGGCAAAACCAAAGAAGGGAATCATTGTATGTGTTGCTTTACTAAAAAAGGTTCGAAAATCATTATCTATATTTCCAAGCACAAAACCAATTAAGAAAGGTAAAACAGCTCCAACAAACGTCTGTGGTTCAAATGCAGCTAGACCTGTTGTACCAAGGATTAGCATTGTAACAAGAGGACCAGACTCAAGCGACATCAGCACAAATGCACCTGCTTCTTCTTTCGTCCCGTATTGCTGCATAATTGATGCATAAAGTCCCCCGTTTGTCATATCCATCATTGAAACTAAAGCAAGCACAGAAAGTCCTGTAAAAAAGCCTGATTGAACTCCTCCATCTGGAATAAGCAAAGCGGCAATCACTGCTACAACCCAAGCAACAGCAATTTTTGTGACAACGAGTGTACCAGATTTTCTAAGAACTATTCCTGTAGCCTTTATATTGATTCCTGCTCCCATGCAGAAGAACCAAACAGCTAAGATTGGAACAGTACCTGTCATTAAGCCATTTGTAAAGGATCCAAAATATTCACCAGATTTCGGGGCAAATGTGTGGATAACAGCTCCAAGAAAAAGCGGCACAAGCATAAGACCACCAGGAATCTTTTCAATCGTCTTCATAATTTTCATCATCATTTACCTCACTCTTCTTTTTTAATAGGGGTAAACATTAGGAAATTAAGATTTTAGACGTGATGCTTTTCTAGGGGGCATGTTCGTATAAGATCTTCTTTAGATAAATGACGATTTCTACAACTTCGGATGAACACATCTTTAATTTCCTTGTCAACAACATAGGATTATGATTACTCGTAATAAATGTAGGGTCATCACTCTTTTCTACTAGCCAAACATCTATTAGGGCTCTACCATTTTTATTCTCTCCTTGCTTCTAGTAGTTTCTTGAATGTAGAAATGAATTATAAAATACATTATATAAAGCGCTTTCAAAAACCAATACCCAAACACAATATTTGTTCCGCATTATGATACGTCGTTCCATAATATAATTATAGCGCTTCTATATGCAAATATCCAGCTTATAGTTAGAATTATTAGATAATTAAATATAAAAAAAGCCAGCGTAATAAGCACTGACTTTTTTTATATTTAATGTTTACCAGGATGAATTTTCTTCAATCCATGTTTCATAATCATATGCATCATCTTGATTTAATTTCTTCCCATCAATATAAATATCCTTCCATTCATATAGCTGTTTATCTAAGTAAACGTTGAATGTAATAAGGACATTTTCTTTTTCAGCATAATCATAGCCTGAGAATTCAACAACATAATGACGTCCTCTTTCTTCTACATATGTCCACTTTGGATCATCATTGTAAGCTTCAAGCGTTATCCCTTCATCACTAGAGCTGACAATTGATTTTACATTAGCTTTTGTTGGTATATAAGACAGACAAGTACCTGCCCCTAGAAATACAGCAATAGCAAGCGCTGTTAGTCCAAGAGCAACGCCAATATGTGTACCACCTTTTGTTTGAAAATAAGCTTCTCTTCTTATTTCAGGAAACTCTTCTGCTTTTGATAAAATGTTCATCACTTGTTTGTAATACCAACCATTAGCACACATGCCAATAACAAGTGAGCAAATCAGATAAAACCCAACATCTGACCACAGTGGAATTTCAACTAAAAAAGATAAAGAAAACCAAATAAGTTCAAGGCCACAAAAGATGTAGAATTGTTTGTACATTTTTCGATATGCAAACCATAATGTATTTAGAAAAAAAGCCGCCCAGTTCCATGAAAAACTGCTTGCTGGGTCAAACTTTTTAGCCCATTTCAAGTCGTAGAATCCTGTGTTTCTACGAACAACTTGATGCTGCTCTTCAAATGACACAGGCTCTTTTACGATATCTTCGTCCAACATTATTTCCATTTCTCCTCTTCCATCTAATAGAAAATCATAGCTCTATCATTATACATGAATATTACTGTTTTGATAGTATTTCACACTAAAGAAAACCTTCCTTATCTCTAGGAGGAATAACAGGATCAAATATCTGAACTAAAGAATAACTTATAAAGTTTTTTCCCTATGTCCGGATTTTTTGTTATCAAAGAAGTTTCTCTTTGAAGATGAAAATCCTCAATTGGCAGAGCCTTAATATTTGAACGTCCAATATCTTTCGTGAAAATTTCTGGGAGGATAGAAATGCCTAAGTTTGCCGAAATAAACCCGATAATACTCTGAGCAAACTCGATTTCACTGCTAACTCTAAGAGTGATACCATGATGCTCATATTCTTTCTCCACAAGCGTTCTTACATCACATCCTGAAGGGAGAACAACAATCTTCTCTTGCTGAAACTCTGAAAAAGACACGCTCTTTTTCCTAGCAAGCGGATGTTGTTCATTTACAAAAAGATAAAAGGGCTCCTTTAGTAAGCTCTTACTCCAATGCGAATGTTGAATTGCCCGGTCATCAAAAAGAGCAGCATCAATTTCATTAGTGTCTAACTGCGTTAGCAAATCTTTATAGTGATGTCCAATCTTAATATCAATGTGAGACTTTTCATCGTTAGCTAGTGCTAGCTTGTATGGTAAATAAAAAGCCGCCATGCTTTGCCATGTTCCAATAGTAATATTCCCTTGCTCTTCAGAAGCTCTAATGCTCCTTTCAACGGCATGTATTTTAGACAAGATGTCCTCACTTTCTCGAAACAATATTTCTCCTGCTTTCGTGAGCTCAACTCCTGAAGCTGAGCGAATAAATAAGGTTGCACCTAAATCATTTTCTAGTTTTTTCATTTGCTTACTAAGCGCAGGCTGTGTCATATGCAGAGCCTCGCTTGCTTTGCTTAAGCTTCTTTTTTTAGCTGTTTCTATAAAAGATTGAAGCCATTCTGTTCTCATTTGCATCACCTATAACATTTGGTTATACCCTTAGTATATAAGGGAAGTTCCCCCAAAGCAAAAATGGTGCTAGTGTAGATAATGTAGATAACAACAAGACTTATTCATACTTAGGAGGTTGTACAATGTATCCAAATAAATTATATATTAATGGAAAATGGTCAACAGTAGAAAAAACAATAGACGTTATTAATCCTGCTACAAATGAAATTATTGGAGCTATTCCAAATGCAGGAGCACAAGAGGCAAAAGATGCTGCTGATGCCGCTCATAAAGCTTTTAAAACATGGTCTAAGAAAACAGCAAAAGAACGTAGTGCAATTTTAATGAAATGGCATGAATTAATTGAGAAAGATACGGACAATCTTGCTCAAATTATGACAACAGAACAAGGGAAACCATTAGCTCAAGCAAAAGGTGAAATTGCCTATGGAAATGATTATATCGCTTGGTTTGCTGCTGAAGGTCAGCGTCTTTACGGTGAAACAATTCCGGCAAGTCATCCTAATAAACGTATTACTGTAAAAAGACAACCGGTTGGTGTTGTTGCAGCAATTACGCCTTGGAACTTCCCAGCTGCTATGATCACACGCAAAGTTGCTCCAGCTCTTGCAGCAGGATGCACAATTGTTGTAAAACCGTCTGAAGAAACACCATTCACAGCATTCCGTCTTGCAGAGCTTGCAGAAGAAGCTGGTGTTCCAAACGGCGTTATTAACGTTGTAACAGGTGATGCAGCTGCAATTGGTGATACGTGGCAAAAAGATGGCCGTATTCGTAAGTTAACATTTACAGGTTCAACAGCTGTTGGTAAGCATTTAATGCGTGGTGCTGCTGATACAGTGAAAAAACTTTCTCTTGAACTTGGTGGACATGCTCCATTTATCGTAACAGAGAATGCTGATATTGACGCTGCTGTACAAGGATTGGCTACTGCTAAATTCTCTAATGCCGGACAAATTTGTATTTGTCCAAACCGTATTTTTGTTCACGAAAATATTGCCGAAGAATTTACAGAAAAATTCGTTGCAAAAGTGAAAGAAATTAAAGTTGGAAACGGGCTTGAAAAAGATACAAATGTTGGGCCACTTATTAATCAAAAAGCTGTTGATAAAGTAGTTGCTCAAATTAAAGACGCAACTGAAAAAGGAGCTAAGGTGCTTGTAGGTGGAAATGCTATTACAAACAAAGGTGGCTCCTTTATGGAACCAACTGTTATCACAAACGTAACAGAAGATATGAAATGTATGTTTGAAGAAACATTTGGGCCACTTGCACCAATCGTAACGTTTAAAACAACAGAAGAAGCTGTTGAACGTGCAAATAACAGTCCATATGGCTTAGCAGGCTATGTATTTACTCAAGATTTAAAAGAAGCAACATATATCTCTGAAGAACTTGAATATGGAATTGTTGGTGTAAATGATGGTTCGCCATCTACTGCACAAGCTCCATTTGGAGGCTTTAAAGAAAGTGGACTTGGACGTGAAGGAAGTCATTACGGCATCGAAGACTATCTTGAAGTAAAATATATTTCAACAGGGCTTTAATTCATATAAAAGGGTAAGAAGCAACCAGCTTCTTACCCTTTTTCTTATTCTTTGATTATATTATATTTCTTCAATACTTCTTCTGTAATCCTCTTAGCTTCTGCAGATGTACCATCAAGGTTAACGGCAAATGCATAGTCATGTCCTTCTCTTTCAACGTACCCAACATACCATCCTTGTTCGCTTCCTTGACCTGTTTTCGCATGGATGGTGTAAGTTCTTCCTTCTTTTTGAACCATCATTCGTTTTACAGTTCTCATTACATCTAAATCAAAGGGAAGCTCTTCTTTGTACAGTTCTTCTATAAAATCTACTTGTTCTAGTGGTGAGATTTTAAGGGAGCTACTTAACCAAAACTGATCAATTCCACCGCTAATATCCTTATTCCCATAAGATATTTTCTCTATCCACTCTTTCATTCGATCGTTTCCAATATCACGAGCCATCTCTTGATAGTACCAAACAACTGAATAACGCAAAGCAGATCCAAGCGTATGGTCTCGATTCCACTCTTCAATCTCACGCTTTTCTCCATCCCAATATTTAATATCATATTCATCCCTTACAGCTCCAACTTGCAGGCCGATAAGTGAATTTGGAATTTTGAATGTAGATTGCGGGGCAAATCTTGTTTGAGCTCTCTCTTTGTTATAAAAGAGTGTTTTTCCAGTCTTCATATCTCGGAGTACAAATGTACCGTTTTTATCATTAAAAAACTCTCCTACATTAAGCTCTTTCACATTTGAATTTTTCGCTGCATGTACCCTTTGAGAAGGTTGTCCAAGAAAAATGGTCACAGTACTACAAACAAGCAAGAAAACAGTGATATAACTAATTAGTTTCTTCATCTCCACTCCACCTCACTAAAATTAATCCTACACTCATCTTACCAATTTTTCTCTATTATGAAGATGACAAATTCCTATTAAGTTCATAACATTACCATGATAAGCTTTTAAAATTGTTTCAATTGCCCAAAAAGTGGTAAATTAAATATAAAAGGAGTGATTCATAATGAGTAAGTCAATACCAGAAGTTACGCTTAATGATGGTACAACAATCCCTGCTATCGGTTTTGGTACATACGCTCTTAATGGAAATGTGGGATCTAATGCGATTAAGAGTGCTATTGACATTGGATATCGCTTAATTGATACTGCTTATAACTATGAGAATGAAGGAACTGTTGGGGAAGCAATTCGCCGTAGCTCCATTCCAAGAGAACAGTTAAGAATTACATCCAAACTTCCTGGTCGTTATCATGAATATGATAAAGCTGTTACAACAATTCAAGAGTCTCTATACAGAGCTAACTTGGATTACTATGATTTATATCTTATTCACTGGCCAAACCCAAAACAAGATCACTATGTAGAAGCATGGCAAGCACTAATTGAAGCTAAAAAATGGGGTCTTATCCGCTCAATCGGTGTTTGCAATTTCTTACCTGAACATATTGAACGACTTGAACGTGAAACAGGTGTGAAGCCAAGTATAAATCAAATTGAACTTCATCCGGCTTTTAATCAGGAATACCAACATAAATGGCATGTAGAACAGAATATAAAAACAGAATCATGGAGTCCTTTATCTCGTGCAAGTGATGTCCTTCGTAACGATCAACTTGCTCACATTGCCGAAAAACACAACAAAACGATCTCTCAAGTTATTTTGCGCTGGCACTATCAGCTAGGAGCGGTTCCTATTCCGAAGTCAGCCTCTCCTGAGCGCCAGCTTGAGAATATTTCTATCTTTGACTTTTCTCTTGATGAGAAAGATATGAAAGAAATTGCTTCCCTTTCTCGTCCAGATGGAAGAATTAACGATCAAGATCCTGCTATATATGAGGAATTTTAATATGGAAAAACCTTGCTTTATAAGAAGCAAGGTTTTTTAATGAAAACTGACAATAATTCTTATAATAAGAACCCGTCATATAAATAAAAGCAAAGCATCCTTACTCCCATAAAAGCTGAAAAATTAAACCTCATAATAATAGATAAAGTCCTCTAGATATAATTTCTCTAAATGAAAATGTATAATGTAAAACAGTTCAAAAGATAAAGAAGAAGCAAAGCACCTGCCCGTACCAACAAGTACATGCATACTATTTCTTTAACCACTAACTTTAGAATTAGCTAAAAACTTCTCGGAACTTACCCTCTCCAGTAAATAAAAAGAATCCACTTTGAAAAAGGTTTTTCAAAATGGATTCTGATTAAATAGCCCTAAATTCCCAAATTTGTCTGCTCTTTTTTATTTATTAGACTAGATATTTATACTTTCTTAAATACCTAATATATTCTAGAGAGCATTTTGTAATCTTCAAACACATATGAATCTTAATTAAATAATCATTACTATTTTCTAATGTAAAATTGTATTATTTCCACTGTGTAATTTTATCAATAGGGAAACGATATGAAGCATATCCTTCATCAACTGACTTTCCAATTGATAAAAGCATAACAGGTACATAACGCTCTTTTTCTATTCCAAAAACTTCGGCCATATTTTCTTTTTCATATCCTCCAATTGGATTCGTGTCATATCCATGAGCACGAGCTGTCAGCATTAACTGCATTGAAACAAGTCCTGCATCAATTAGAATCGTTTCACGGTTGTCTTGTGCCGGCAGCTTCGCAAAATGCGCAGTTAAAGCTTGTACTTGTCTTTCTTTAACTTCTTGTGGCATATATCCAAGCTCAACGGCTTTTGAGTAAATCTCTTCGATATATTCACCATTTTGCATGTCTGCAAATACTGCGATAACTGCAGAGGAAGTAGTAACTTGTGATTGATTAAATTTAGCTAGTTTCGCAAGTTCTTCTTTTCCTTCGTCACTTTCAATAACAAGAAAACGCCATGGCTGCGCATTGACTGAAGATGGTGCTGTAGTTGCTTCTTCTAATATTGCAGTCATTTCTTCCTTGCTGATTTTAACTGTTGGATCATAGTTACGTATAGATCGACGTTCTTTCATGATTTTCATAAAATCATTTGTTTTTACTGTAGTCCCCATCTGTAAAACTCCTCTATGCTTTAATATTTTCTATATTTTTTTTCATTTGTGATAGTAAATGAAGAAGTACATTACGTTCTTCTGTGCTAATATTAACAAGCATTTCCTCCATGAAACGCTCTTTCTCTTTCTTGTAAGACTCGATTCGTTCTCGTCCTTGGTTAGATAACTTAACAAGCGTTATTCGGTTATCTTCAGGTTTCCTTCTTCTTGATACCATTCCTTTGTTCTCAAGCTGTTTGACGTGTCTTGTAATAGCAGCCCCATCAATATTCACCTTTTTTTGAAGGTCACTTTGACTGATTTCATCAACTTGATAAAGCAATGTAAGCAATTCTAATCGAGATTGGCTAATGCCAGTACATTCTTCAAATTTCAAGCCAATCACTTTGCTTAAGTAGTGTAGTTGATACAAAATTTCCCCTTCTTGTGAACACCTTGTTGTCAAAAATTATCCCTTCTTTCTTCCAAATAAATTAATTGATACGTCAATAATTGATGTATCAATAATATACACTGTATTTTTCTTTTTGGCAAGTGTTTTGTTTATGGTAGTTTTTATTTTGTTCTATCTCCTTTATCTCAATTCGTAAAAAACTGAAGCATGAGATCAGAGACCACAGCTATAGTGGGCTTAGTTGATAATAGTATAATTCTAAATATCTTCAACAATACAAAAAGCCGATACTGAATTCAGTATCGGCTTTTATGTTTTTATTTATAAAACTGTCTTACTTACTCAACTGTAACAGATTTTGCTAAGTTACGTGGCTTATCAACATCACAATCGCGGTGTAATGCTGCATAGTACGCAATAAGTTGAAGAGGAATAACTGCTACAAGCGGTGCAAGTGTTTCATGTACAGCAGGAAGAACATAGCGGTCTTCTTCTGTTTGTAAGCCTTCCATAGAAATGATACAAGGATTAGCACCACGAGCTGCTACTTCTTGCACGTTACCACGGATACTTAAATTTACATGTGCTTGCGTTGCTAGAGCAATAACAGGCGTACCGTTCTCAATAAGAGCGATTGTACCATGTTTAAGTTCTCCACCAGCAAAACCTTCTGCTTGGATATAAGAAATTTCTTTAAGTTTTAGTGATCCTTCAAGACCTACATAGTAGTCAACTGCACGGCCGATAAAGAAAGCATTACGAGTTGTTGATAGGAATTCACGTGCGATTTTTTCCATTTCTTCTTTATCATCGCAAAGTGTTTCGATTGCGTTTGCTGCAATAGCAAGTTCTTGTAAGAAATCAAAACCAAGCTCAATTCCTTTTGATTTAGCTGTAACAGCTGAAAGAATAGATAGAACAGCTAGTTGCGCTGTGTATGCTTTTGTAGAAGCTACAGCAATCTCAGGACCTGCATGCAAAAGAAGTGTGTAATCTGCCTCACGAGAAAGTGTTGAACCTTGTACATTTGTAATTGTAAGAGCTTTATGACCCATTTCTTTTACTTGAACAAGTACTGAACGGCTGTCTGCTGTTTCTCCACTTTGAGAGATAAAAACAAATAGCGGCTTTTCAGAAAGAAGCGGCATATTGTATGAAAATTCACTTGCCACGTGAACTTCTACAGGAACTTTTGCCCATTGCTCAATGAACTGCTTACCAACAAGACCTGCATGATAGCTTGTTCCGCATGCAACGATGTAAAGACGATCAGCATCGTTCATTGCTTTTAAGATATCTTCATCAATTTTAAGCTCGTTGTTAGCATCTTGGTATTCGCTAATAATTTTACGAATAACACCAGGCTGCTCATCAACTTCTTTTAGCATATAGTGAGGATATGTTCCTTTTTCAATGTCACTTGCGTCAATTAGAGCAGTGTAAGGCTCACGTGCCATGATTTCGCCTTCTAAGGTTTCAATTGTTACATTATCACGACGAACAATAACAACTTCCTTATCCATAAGCTCTAAATATTGATCTGTTACTTGTAGCATTGCCATTGCATCACTTGCTACAACGTTAAATCCATCACCAAGACCAACAAGAAGTGGGCTTTTGTTTTTTGCTACAAAAATAGTATCAGGATCTTTTTCATCGATAAGAGCTAAACCGTATGAACCATGTAAAAGACCTACTGTCTTACGGAAAGCTGCATCAACATCCAATCCTTCGTTCGCAAACTTTTCAACAAGTTGCACAATAACTTCTGTATCTGTATCACTTACAAATGTTACATCTTGTAAGTATTCATTTTTTAATAGTGAATAGTTCTCGATAACGCCGTTATGCACTAATGTAAAACGACCTGAAGTACTTTTATGAGGGTGAGCATTTAATTTACTTGGCTCTCCGTGTGTTGCCCAACGTGTATGACCAATTCCAGCCGGTGCTACTACGTCATAATCAACTGCGTCACGTAATTTCGCAATACGTCCTTTTTCTTTAAAAAGTTGAACACCGTTGTCTCCGATTACAGCAATACCTGCTGAATCATAGCCACGATATTCAAGTTTTTCTAATCCACGTAATAAAATTTCTTTTGAATCTTGAGTTCCAATATAGCCGACAATTCCACACATAAACTTTTTCCTCCTTAAGTTAAACCGAACAAGTTTAAATACAAAAGAAACCACTTTTCTGTCGTTGTCCAACGAGTCACCTCGCTGATTTAGACAAGAAAATTACGGCTGTGGTCACATTCAGCCGGGAGGCATCCGCCGAAATATCGATAAACCTCCTCCTCGTCAACTAAGCAACAGTTCCGTCTCTTTGCTTAGTTCAGGCGCTTTTATAAATACGTTAAATGTAGCGTTGCCTCTTTTTCCATATTTAAGAGACGAACAGCTTTATATTACAATAGTCCAAAAAAACCGTCAATTAAAATTTTGTGAACTCTTTTACAAAATTGTTTTTTTACAGTATAAAATCCTTTATCCATCCCTCCTGTTAAGCATTTTATGACGATATTTACAACTGTATAACAGGCTTGTCATCTACCATAAAGTATCAGACATTAATAAAAATATGCATAAGAAGTGAAAATGTTCCACTTCCTATGCATAAAGGATTAAGCGTCTAGACCCATTTCGTCTACAACGACTTTTACAATGCGATCTACGTATTCTTTACATTCTTTATCTGTAGGAGCTTCTACCATCACGCGCACTAATGGTTCTGTACCAGAAGGTCTTACAAGTACACGCCCATGGTCTCCCATTTCTTTCTCTACTTCTTCAATAATATTTTTTACTTTTTCATTAGATGTTACATTATGCTTGTCTGTTACACGAACATTTTGTAAGATTTGCGGAAATTTCTTCATTTCACTTGCAAGCTCTGAAAGCGACTTTTTCGTTACCTTCATAATATTCACAAGCTGGATAGCAGAAAGCATTCCATCCCCTGTTGAAATGTAGTCAAGGAAAATAATATGTCCTGACTGCTCTCCTCCTAAGTTGTATCCATTCTTCTTCATCTCTTCAACAACATAGCGATCTCCTACCGCAGTTTTTACACTTTTTACGCTGTGCTCGTCAAGTGCTTTATAGAAGCCAAGGTTACTCATTACTGTTGACACAACAGTACCTTCGTTCAGCATACCTTGCTCATTTAAATATTTTGCACAGATATACATGATCTGGTCTCCATCAACAATCTGCCCTTTTTCGTCAACAGCAATCAAACGATCTCCGTCTCCATCAAAAGCAAGTCCAACGTCAGCACCTTTTTCTTTTACGAATTCAGCAAGCACTTCAGGGTGTGTAGATCCAACCCCGTCATTAATGTTCGTACCATTCGGAGAAGCTCCCATTGTTGAAATTTCTGCTTCTAGGTCTGCGAAAAGATGAGCAGCTAGAGAAGACGTTGCTCCATGTGCACAGTCAAGTGCAACATGGATATCAGAGAAGTCCTCATCAACACTCTGCTTCAAGTATTGAAGATATTTTTGACCACCTTCAAAGTAATCATTTACTTGACCAAGATCGGCTCCTGTTGGACGTGGTAATGTATCTTCAGTACTATTTAAAAGAGCTTCAATTTCCTCTTCCTGCTCATCTGAAAGTTTAAAACCATCAGAACCAAAGAACTTGATTCCGTTATCCTGAACAGGGTTATGTGAAGCGGAAATCATCACTCCTGCTTGTGCACCTGTTGCTTTTGTTAAATATGCTACTCCTGGTGTTGAGATAACGCCTAAACGCATAACCTCAGCTCCAATGGAAAGAAGACCTGCTACAAGAGCTCCTTCTAACATATGGCCAGAAACACGTGTATCACGGCCAATTAGGACTTTTGGTCGCTCCATATCTTTTGTTAGGACATATCCCCCAAAGCGTCCTACCCGAAAGGCTAATTCAGGTGTTAATTCACTGTTCGCTACCCCACGAACTCCATCTGTACCAAAATATTTACCCATTTCATATTCTCTCCTTTATTCACTGTTTGCTGGATTTTGTTCTTGTTGCTGTTCGTAATTTGTTGTTTGTTCACCTTGCTGCTCTTCTTCTTCCTCTTCTGGTGGAGGCTCTTCTTCTTCTTCTTCTTTAGCTGTTATCTCTACTTTGGCAGTGCTCGTGTTCGGGGTGATTTGTACTCCACTTGGTCCGCTTACGCTAATAGGCAATGTATATGTACCTGCTTCGTACCCGCTTGCACTCACACTTGCACTAATATCTCCTGCACTTAGAGATTGAACCGTATTTTTAGGTCCTGTTGCACTTATGCTAATTGTCCCATTTGATGGAGTTAACATTTGATAAAGAAAAGAATCCGATTGACCTCCAATTGAGAGACTAACACCACTAATAGTTCTCGTTAAATTCGTCTCTTCTTCATCTTCCTTCTCTTGTTCTTTCTCTTCCTCTTCTGTAGTAGTCTCTTCTGGTTCCGTTGATTCTTTTTCTACTGTTTCTTTTTCGTCTTCTTTAGCTTCTTCTTCCTTTGTACTACCTTCAGAAGTATTGACTTTGACTTTTACACTTTCAGGACTTACTCGCTTGATGCCCTCTGGTAAAGGGACGTTTACCTCTACGGTCTCTGTACCTCTAATATCACTAACATCAACAGGGATTTCTGAAATTTCATTCACACTTTTTAAAGCATCTTCATCTCCATAAATAACAGCTTCTTTTGTCTGTGGTTCGATGCTTGTTACCTTCACTCCCTCACTGGGAGTTCCAGATGCCTCGAACTTTAATGGGACACTTTTGCTTTCCCTTTTAATTGGTATATTAACTTGTACAAACTCTGGATTTGTATCAACGTTAAGTTTATTTAAGTTACGATCAAAAGCTACAACTTTTGCTTGTTGCTTTATTGTGCTATCTGCATCATCTTCTTCAACTAATGCTTTCACAGAAGAAATAGATTCAATCTGTGACTTTCCACCTGTTACAACAACGCTTTTAGGTGAAACAGAAGGAGTGCCGGCAACATATCCAGATTTAATCTGGTCTGAGGCTAAGCTAACCTCAAGTGGAAACTTTTTTGATACTTTTTGCTCGATTGTAACTTGCACAGTTTTCGGATCAATTTCAACACTTAAACCATCATCAATATTATCATGAAGTTTAACTTGATGATTACCTGGTTTTAAGTTTTCTAAGTTAGCATATACTTTTACATCTCGCTGAAGTTTAATGTCACTCTTTGATCCTTTTAAGGTAATATCTACTGTTTCAGGCAGTCCTGATACAATATATTTCTCATCATCAAAATAAGCTGTAACAGGAACATCTTGAATGGTTTGGGTTTCTTCATTGCTTGTACTTCCACTGCTACTTGAAGAGTTAAAAGGAGAGCTGCTGCTTCCTGTTTCTTCTAATGTGACGGATAGATACAGCATAAAAGCTAATAGTAAAGCGATGATTTTCATAAACCAATGATTATTCATAAGTTTATCCATCTCTTTTCCCCCTCCACTGCCAGCGAGCTCCAGAGGATGATCTCGTTTGGCCAATAAGTGTGCTTGTCAGAATTTCACCAAGAGAATCTGGAGTTAATTCACGATGAAGCTCACCGTTTTTAGTCACAGAAATACCACCTGTTTCCTCAGAAACAATTACTGTAATACTATCTGTCACTTCACTTATTCCAACAGCTGCACGATGTCGGGTTCCTAGTTCTTTAGAAATAAAAGGGCTTTCTGAAAGTGGAAGATAACAAGCTGCTGCTGCTACTTCATTGCGCTGTAAAATAACCGCACCATCGTGCAGCGGGGTATTCGGAATGAATAAGTTAATTAGTAATTCAGATGATACCTTCGCTTTTAGATCTATTCCTGTTTCAATATAATCTCCCATTCCTGTTTCACGTTCAATAGAAATAAGAGCACCAATACGTCTTTTCGCCATATAACTTGTTGCTTTTACAACTGCTTCAATTACTTTTGTTTGTTCATCTTCTTCAGGAACCGATCCTCGAGAAAAGAGCTTTCCGCGTCCTAATTGTTCTAAAGCACGTCTTAGCTCTGGTTGGAAGATGATAATAATTGCTAAGAATCCCCATGTAAGTGCCTGGTCCATAATCCATTCGAGCGTTCTTAACCCTAAAAATTTACTTAAGAACTGGACGACAATAATTACCGTAATCCCTTTCAAAAGTTGAACGGCTTTTGTACCTCGAATTACCATAATGATTTTATAAATAACGAACCAGACTAGGAGAACATCGATAACATTTCCTACATAATTCAAAACCGGTAGCTCTCCAAAGAGCATGATCTCACTTCCTCTTTATATAATCATCACCCTATTTTTTATACCGTCTAATTATTATTCGTGTATTTAGTTTTGTGAATACTTTAATATGCTTTATCATAGTGATTTCAAAAGCTTCATAACTTTTTTATTATATCATAAAACATATTAATATGAGCGTTGTTAACAAGTTGAAAAAAAGATGATATAAAAAAGGCAAAGTAGTAAAATAACTGCCTTTTTATATCATCTTCCCTAATTTCTAAAAAGCATGCACAATATTATCCGTTGTCGACTTCATTTTGTACCATAACCATTCAAACATTTGGTCTAACTCTCTAATCTCACCGGTTACTTCCCCTGCTGATGCAAGATAATTAGAACCGTTAATGACGGTCACACTTCCATTTACTTTACCTTCTATGCGGGTATTACCGTTTCTCACAACAAGATCTCCTTGAACAGTCTTTCCTTCTGGGACAATTGCCGTATGTCCTTTCACTTCAACGTTGTCCTGTTTTGACACAGAGAACTCACTGTTATTCGACCAGCTAGAAAGGGCTCCTCCAAGCATTAGAACGAAAAAAACAGCCGCTGCGGTTAGGAGGGGATGGCCTTGTAACCATCTTCTTGCTTTTGCTCGTTTACGTTCTACAGGTAAACGGTTCATGACTCCTTCTGTGAAGTTTGCTGGAGCATTAACATGTGAAGTACTTTGAATAAAAGCAATTGTTCGTTTCAGCTCACGAAAATGCTCACTACACTCCTCACACTCTTGGAGATGTTTTCTTAGCTTCTGTTCATCAGCTGCCTCTATATCTCCATCAAGATATTCATGCATAAATAGTGAAACATTTTTACATTCCATAGCAATCACCCCTTACATATGACGGAGCTTCTTTCTTAAAGCCTCTCGTCCACGATGAATCCTTGTTTTCACTGTCCCAATTGGTAACTCCATAGTATCGCTAATCTCTTTTAAAGGAAGTTCATCTACATACTTTAAAATAATAACTGTTCGATATTTTTCAGGCAACTGGGCAATTTGTTGCTGTACATATTCATGAAGCTCAAGTTTTTCTACACTTTCTTCTGGGAGCTCTCCATCTGCAGCAATTTGAGAGTACATGTTCAGTCCTTCAGTCCCAGCAACCTCAGCATCAAGAAAGTAATCAGGTTTCTTTTTTCGAATACGGTCAATACAAAGGTTTGTAGCAATTCGATAAAGCCATGTTGAGAACTTACGCTTAATATCATAACTATCAATATTAACATATGCGCGTAAGAAGGCTTCCTGTGCCATATCTTCTGCTTCATGAGCATTCCCTAACATCCTATAGCAAAGCTGGTAGATTTTATCTTTATAATATTCTACAACCTCAGCAAAAGCGTTCTGATCCCCTTTTTTTACTTTCTTTATCTTGCTTTTTATAAACAAATCCATCTCCTGAGTACCTCCGCCCATTGCGGGATAATTGTAGTACGATTCTTTTTCTAAAAGGTTTCATTTCTCCGCAAATATTTTTCATTCCAATGATACATTTTAACATTTTTTATATTACAAAAGAGACAAAATTTAATTTTTTACCATTTTTACTTTTATCTGTATAAAAAGAGAAACCTTCTGAAAAAGAAAGCTTTTTGGGTTGGAAACAAAGAACAAAAGAATTATCACCTTTAAACTTTAAATAAGAGGGAAAATAGAATCAAGACGATAAGATTAGTTAATATAGAAAGCATTTGTTTTTAATATATAAAAAGCCGTGAAGATTTTCACAGAATATGAAAATCTTCACGGCTTTAAGTTCCAATGAATCAAGATGAGCCATGAAGGACTCGAACCTTCGACCCTCTGATTAAAAGTCAGATGCTCTACCAACTGAGCTAATGGCTCATTGGCTGGGCTAGCTGGATTCGAACCAACGCATGACGGAGTCAAAGTCCGTTGCCTTACCGCTTGGCTATAGCCCAATATTATTCTATATGTAGTGTACCCAATTTCTTTTGTTTTAAACAAAAATGGTGGAGGGGGACGGATTCGAACCGCCGAACCCAGAGGGAGCAGATTTACAGTCTGCCGCGTTTAGCCACTTCGCTACCCCTCCAAGAAATAAGGATGCCGGCAAGAGGACTTGAACCCCCAACCTACTGATTACAAGTCAGTTGCTCTACCAATTGAGCTACACCGGCATAGGTTACTATATTATTTTAAATGGTGGAGGATGACGGGCTCGAACCGCCGACCCTCTGCTTGTAAGGCAGATGCTCTCCCAGCTGAGCTAATCCTCCGCTCAAATTGTTGCTATGTAATAAAAGTGACCCGTACGGGATTCGAACCCGTGTTACCGCCGTGAAAGGGCGGTGTCTTAACCGCTTGACCAACGGGCCATAACTGCTTAATATGTGCTCGGCAAGCTTCCAACCGGGATTGAACCGATGACCTCTTCCTTACCATGGAAGCGCTCTACCAACTGAGCTATGGAAGCAAATGGCTCCACAGGTAGGATTCGAACCTACGACCGATCGGTTAACAGCCGATAGCTCTACCACTGAGCTACTGTGGAATATAGTTAGCCTGGCAACGTCCTACTCTCACAGGGACAAAGTCCCAACTACCATCGGCGCTCAAGAGCTTAACTTCTGTGTTCGGCATGGGAACAGGTGTGACCTCTTGGCTATGGTTACCAGACAAATTCTTTTGGTTAAGTGACGCAACATTATCTATTATACAAGCATTCTTTCGAAAAAGCAAGCGTTTTTTAAAAAAATTGCTCACTCAAAACTAAATAACAAGGCAAGGAAAAACATATCCGATTATGATCAATTCTTAGGTTAAGTCCTCGATCGATTAGTATTAGTCAG